>JAFQOJ010000016.1 GCA_017403265.1 Clostridia bacterium | reverse complement strand
GGGTTGCTTTTGTTCCTTCGTGACCGCAAGAGCAGGTATACCAGTGCTGAGTGCTGTTGGTATTTAATGTGCTAAAATTATGCGGTTCTAAGGTTTTTGAGTTAACTGCACCGCAAACGCATTCTATCCAATGGTTTTCGGTGTCTTTATTATCCCTGTTAAAATAGTGCTCTTGTTTATTAACTTTTTTACCGCAATTACATTCATCCCAATGATAATCTGCATCATAATTTGCATTAAAGCTATGCTCTTCATAAAAATCACTGTCTATAGCACCGCAAGAGCATTCAATCCAGTGAGAATTTTCGTCTGCATTTGGAGTATCATATGTATGTTCTGCAGAGTTAGCCTGACATCCGCAATCACATTCGTCCCAATGGTATAACTCATCTTTCATTGTGTTTGCGAAATTATGAGTTTCTTTTTTAATAACCCATCCGCAATCGCATTCATCCCAATGGTAAGTTTCGTCTGTTTTTTGTTCATATAGACTATGAGCGGTAAGCCCATCTTTTTCGCCACAGGCACATTCGTTCCAGTGGTGAGTTTCGTCATTATTAGGAATCACATAATTATGCGGAATATCACGTTCTTTTACACCACAAGAGCAAGCATACCAGTGATATTTATCATCTTTACCTAATTCGGTAAAATCATGGTTTTCGTAACCATCGCTCATCCCGCAAACACATTCATAATAATGCTGTTGGTCGTTTGTTTTAAGGGTATCAAAGGAATGCTTAGAAGAAGCAGTTTTATATCCGCATTCGCACTCGAGCCAATGGTTTTCGTTATTATATGTATATTCATCGAATGAATGGGCGGTTTTACTTTCAGTATCTGCAGTGCCGCAGCCGCATTCATACCAATGGTAATCCACATCGCTTTTAACAACATTATAAATGTGGTCGCCATAGGGTGCTAATACCTCACCATATTCGATTAAATCGTTACAATCAGAGCAATATTTATCGCCGCTGTATCCCTCTTCGGCACAGGTTGGCTCTAGTTTGCCAACGAGATATTCCTCGCCGTGAGAAGCAGGAATTATTTCGCCAGAAGCCATAAACGTTCCGCAAACAGAGCAGTATTTATCTCCTGTGTATCCATTCGAGTAACAACTTGCCTCATATGCGTTATAAACATCATCCTGGTTGTGCACATAGGTTGGATCGGTATATTCTCCGCCTTCTATAAAGTTATCACATACCGAGCAATAAAGGTCACCCGTATAACCGCAATCATTGCAGGTAGCATCATATGCGTTTCTTCTCTCTTCTTCGGGGATGTGGTCTTCATAATACCAGCTTCCCCAAGAAATTAATTCTTCGCAGTCGGTACAATAAATATCGCCTGTGTAGCCTTCGGTATGGCAGGTTGCTTCTATTACATTCTGAGGCTCAGAGTTGGTATGCCCTTCGGCTATTACTTCACCAACTTTTGTTACTTTTGAGCAAACAACGCAGATTTCATCACCTGAATAGCCGCTATTCCAGCAATCTTTTTGGATTGCGCCAACAGTTTTTGTAATACTGTGGGAACATTCCGCCTCTTCTGATATATAATAAATTTCTGTAGAGAAAAGAACATCATTCGATGGGTCGATTTCGATTTGACCGAATTCTTCTTCGGTGCCGATAAAGTAGATGCCTTTTAACTTTTCGCAACCGTCAAAGATATCGTTTTCTATTTCTTTAACGCCTTTTGAAATAGTGATATATTCAATTTGCGAATAATTGAAGGCATAATAGCCTATTTTTTTAACAGCCTTTGGAATATATAAATATTTAATATAGCAGGAATTAAATGCATAAGCGCCTATCTCGGTTAAGCTTTCAGGCAATTTTATGCTATCAAAGATAGCGCCCGAAAAGGCACCTTCGCCAAGCTTAATAAGTCCTTCGGGAAGAGTTATCTTTTTAAGATAATCTGATGAGATGGAATAGTCGCCGATAATCTCTGTACCAATGGGAACGGTGTATTCTTCTCTTTCATCGTAGCGTGGATAATAGCATAGTGTTTTTCCGTCTTTAGAGAAAAGAACGCCATCAACTATCTTAAAATATTGGTTTTCTTCCGAAATAGTCAGTTTCGAAATACCTGCATACGATAAAGCGGTGCGATCTAGATTTTTAAGGTTTTTAGGTAATGCGAGTTCTGTTAAATTATAGCAATAACCGAAGCAGTGATCACCAATTGTTTCAACTGTATCGGGAAGTTTGATTGATGTTATCTCGCTCTTATCATAAAATGCAGAATCACATAATTCAACAACGGTATAACCGCTTATGGTTTCTGGAATTATAACCTGGGTATTGTTGCCGATATAGCCGGTGATTGCGATTCTATTTTCACCGCGTAATTCGATTTCAAAATCTTCTGTCTCGAAATCGGGCATCTGTACAACCTGAACATATCCCGGAGCAGCTTTGCCCATATAGAAGAATGGAATTTCGTTTTCTCCGATAACGAATGGATGGTCAGACTGATTATTCATACATGTTAAGTCATTTAATTCGTCACCATTAACTGTTTCACTTGTACCGTCGGTATAATTTATCTGTATTGTTGCATATTTTCTTGCATAGTATAAATCATATTCAAAATATTCTGTTTCGTTTCCAAATTCATCATATTTATAAGAAATATTTCCGAATTTTTCGTCGTTTAATGGATATGTAAAATCAATATCCAGAACGAATATACTTTCAACAGGATTTTTCTTTATAACAACAGGAACCTGAACAGTACCGCCCATATATCCAACGGTGAAATAGTTTTGCTTATCGGGAGTCCATGGTTCTAAATGTTGCTCGTGGTTATAGATAATGCCTGTACTATTACCTTCGTCATCATAATATCTAAAGGTTTCAGGGTCCCTGCCGTCGTTATAATATACGGTATATTCGGCGCTTTCAACAATAGACCAAACATCATAGAGGAAGTATCTTAGTTCTTCTCCTGTTTCTTCGTTAGTATAATACTCCCAGTTACCGTAGTTGCTATCTTCGGCTATAATCTCATTGTTATCGTATTTAACTTCGATTCTTTCAACGGGGGAATCTATAATGCTGACGGGCGCGTAAATCAACTTATCATAGTAGCTCACTTCAAGAGTATTGTTTCCGCCCTTAACCCAAGGGGCAGATTCCTGAGTATCACAGGTGCTAAGACCTGTTGAATTGCCTTCTTCATCATAAAGACCTATAATTTCGGGCTCTCTGCCGTCGTTATAAGTAACCTTTATCTGAAGCTTTGAAGAATCAAAATTATAATGGAAATAATTTTCGTATTCTTCGGTTTTTTCGTTATATCTTTGGTTCAAATATCCGTCAAAGTTTTCAATTAACGTGTACGGATTATTATAAATTTCAATGGATGCAATAGGGCTTCGCTGAATTTCAACAGGATATTCACACTGCGCGCCCTTATAGCGAATGGTTATTATATTATTTCCGCCAACAACCCACGGATTTCCGTTTTGGTTAGTTGTACATGAAAGACCCGTTTCGTTACCGTTTTCATCATCATAACGAATAACTTCAGGCTCTCTGCCATCGTTATAGGTAACTAATATTCCTATATGGCAGATAAAAGTGTTAGTGTAATAATGGAAATATGGGATTTCGTTGCCTTCGTCATCCAAATAGGTTTCCCAATGCCCGTTGGTCATATCGTTTTCCAAGAAGGTATAATTGCAATATGCAAGCTCAATTTTTTCAACGGGACTAGGGTTGATTTTAACATTATAGGATACTTTTTTGCCATTATATGATATTTCTAAAATGTTTTCACCGTCAGGGTACCAATGGCTTTCGAACTGATTTTCATTGTAGCTAAAGGATGGATTATCAGTGTCGTAATATATATTTTCGCTTGTTCCGTCAGTATATGTAATGGTGAATTGCATCTGCTCTAAAACCCTTAAAGGTTCGTAGTAGAAATATTCGTGGAAGGAATCGATTGTTTCACCGTAATAGTTGTGCCAATCGCCCACGTCTTCATCACATTCTTCGTAGGCAAAATCGCAAGAACTAACTACGATTGACGAAATGTTACTTGCAACAACACAGACAGAAGAGGTTGTTCTTCTGCCCTTAAATCCAATATATACCAGATTTTCTCCGCCAACCGTCCAGGGATTTTTATATTGCCTGGAGTCAATGGATAGCTGGTTTGCGGTTTCATAATCTTCGGAGCAATCAATAGTTTCGGTGGTATCGTCGGAATAAGTAACCTTAAGTGTTATATGATTTCGGATATATTCTACATCATAGTAAAAATAGTCGTAAGAAGTAATTCCGTTATCAAATTCGGACCAGTTGCCCTTTGATTCATCTTTTTCTATAAAGCTAAAGTCAATTGACTCAACTTCTATTTTTTGAATATGGTTCGGGATTAGGGTGGCGCTAACATTAGTTTTTTTGCCTTTATAGGTAATGGTTATGGTATTATCACCGTCAGGTTTCCATTGGTTAAGATAGTCTTGCTCGGCGTTATAATATATCGATGCTTCGTCATAAGAAACGGTTTCAGTTGTGTTGTTGGTATAATTGATTTTGATTTGGAGATCCTCTATAACCCTATCAACATCATAGCTGAAATATTCGTATGTGGTTCCGTCAATATAGTGCTCACACCAACCTCCCATACTTTCGTCACCTTCATTGAAGGTGAAAATTTCGGGATTAACAACTTCAATAGAGCTTATAGGACTTGCGTTTATGGTTATAGGGTGATCTTTTTCAAAGCCTTTATAAGTGATTTTAATGGTATTATTCTTATTTGGCTCCCAAGGATTATAATATTGCTCATCAATATATCCAATGCCGCTTTCCATAAGTCCGTCTTCAGTTTCTTCAAGATACTCAACGGTTTCTTTTTCTCCGTTTTTATACTCAACTTCCAGAGATACCTGTTCTATTTTTTGGTAGAAGCTGTAATGGAAGTATTCAATTTCTTCTTTGGTTTCAGGGTCTGTATATGTATACCAATTACCGTTCAATTCATCGCATTCATCAAAGGTGAAATCCCCTGAAACGACAGTTATATCTTCAATGGGAGTTTCAATTATTTCTACAGGAACGGCGCATTTAACTCCTTCATAATAAATATAAAATTCATTTTCCCCTAAATCCCAAGGGTTTTGGTAGCTTTGGTTAGCGTCAACATGTGGGGTATATACTAAACTGTTTTCCTGACCGTAAACATAGTCTGCGGAGGTTCCGTCTTTATAGGTGATTCTAACAGTTGGCTTTATTTTGTTATAAAGCAACATTTGGACTTCGTAGTGGAAGTATTGCTCATTTGGGTCTTCTTCCCAAAACCAATTGCCATATAAATTATCATGCTCAATAAGCTGAATATCATCTCCAAGATATTCAACCTTTGAAACATTTGATTCTGCCGCATGCAAGGTAAAGGTTCCGCCGCTATAAGAGTGGATATCAATATAGTAGGTTTCTCCTGCGGTCATTTCATAGCCGGCTCTGAAATTATAGTTGCCGCTATCGGTATCATCACCGTGGACTAACCGATTTTCTTCTGAATCGAGAAGATCTCCCCAAGTGTCCGGAATGTGACCGTCCTCAGTCCAGAAAACATATCCTGCGTTTTTCGGTGCAATAAAAGCATATTTGCCGCTGTTTTCGACAGTTATGGGGTTTCCGATTGTTAAATATTCTGTTTCGGTTGTGGGAGTTTCTGCCAAAACAGAAAGGTTAGCTGCAAACAAAGAAAACACCATACTAAGAGCAAGAAATAATGCTAATATTTTCCTGATTCCTCTTGTCATTTGATTTCCTCCTTAAAGAATTATGTTAGATTATGATATATTATATTTATAATATCATATTAATAATTTAAATTCAATCTAATTAAGGCAAAAATCGAATATTAAAACAAAATCTTTTTTGATTTAAGCACAAAATGCAAACAAAAACACCTATAAACAAATTTGCTTATAGGTGTTTTGGTTGTAATTGAAAATAGTTTTAAACGGATTCCCGCTCTGCCGTATCGCATTTAATGATAACCTAACTTAAAGTTAGGTGGGTGCCCGCCGCATAACTTCGCGCTCCCTTCTTCCGAACTCGGCACCGCCGCGGGAGGTCTGCAAGCCCATTATGCGAGATAAGGCCCCAAAATAAAGGTTGTAGGGTTATATAAACACAGTCCGCGAACAGAGCAGGAAACTGTTTTTGTGTTTTCATTAGTATACCATTTTTTGAAGGCATTTTCAAGCAATATGTAAATCCAAATGTTTACAAAGCTCTAAAAATGTCTTTATAAAGCCATTTTCTCTACAAAGTAGAGTGCCAGTATTTTTCAGTAGAGTATTAAAAAGGCGAATAGATTGATAAAAACTATTTTGGGTAATATAATTAAGACAATCAATTTTTCAAAGGGAGTTTTTTATGAGCTATAAAATTATTACAGATTCTTGTGCAAATCTTACTGATGAACAAATAAAGGATTTTGAAACCCCTATACTTTCATTAAAATATTATATTGGCGATACCGCTTATGACAGTTATGTAGAGGGCGCTAAAATAGATTATAGCCAAGCGTACAGTATTTTAAGAGAAAAGGGTAAGATCACCACCTCTCTTGCAAACCGCGACGATTGTGACAAGGCTATTTTACCTGTTTTACAAAGTGGTTACGATGCCTTAGTGCTTGCCTTTTCTTCAGGTCTTTCGGGAACATATCAAAATATTGTAAACGCGGCAGAGGATTACCGCGAAATGTTCCCTGAGCGCAAAATTATTGTTGTGGACACTCTTTGCGCCTCAATGGGTGAAGGTCTTCTTGTAAGCTATGCCGTAAAAATGAAAAAACAGGGCAAAACTATGGAAGAAGTAGCCGAATGGGTAGAAAACAACAAGCTTAATCTTTGTCACGAATTCACACTTGACGATTTATTTTTTTTGAAGCGCGGCGGCAGACTTTCGGGTACAAGCGCCATTGTAGGCTCGCTTATGAATATAAAGCCTTTAATGCATGTGGCTGACGACGGTAAGCTTTATGTAACTGGTAAAGCCCGCGGCAGAAAAGCGGCTATAAAGCACCTTGTTGATATGGTAGGAGAAAAGGGTGTAGATGTAAAAAATCAGGATATCTACATTGTACACGGCGACTGTTTGGATGAAGCTAAAATAATAGGTGAAGAGGTTAAAAAACGTTATAATGTTAAAAGCGTTACTTACAACTGCTTAGACCCCGTTATTGTTTCACATTCAGGTCCCGGAACACTTGCAATATTCTTTATGGGTAAAAAGAGATAATGAAAATTTAGAAAACGCCGTTTGAAATTATTTCAAGCGGCGTTTACAGTTATTGACATTTGTAGGGTGTTTTGGTAGAATTATTGAGTGATTTTTGACTTAAAAAGAAAGAATTTTGCAAATGAGAGAAATTGACGTAAAACTAATTAAAGAAAAAATAGAAAACCTTTGCATAGAAGCGAATCTTTATTTGCCTTCTGATATTACAAAGGCTTTAGATTTGTGCTATAAAAATGAAGACGGCGCGCTCGCAAAGGATATTTTAGGGGATATTATTGAAAATTATACCCTTGCTGAAAGCCATAAAATTCCTGTTTGTCAGGACACAGGTCTTGCTTGCGTTTTTTTAGAGATAGGGCAGGATGTACATTTTGTGGGTGGCGACTTGACCGATGCCGTAAATGACGGTGTGCGTGCGGGCTATGAAAAGGGCTATTTGCGAAAATCTGTAGTTTGCGACCCTGTTTTGCGCGGTAATACGGGCGATAATACTCCCGCTATGCTATATACTGAAATTGTAAAAGGCGATAAAGTGAAAATCACCGTAGCGCCTAAGGGCTTCGGCAGTGAAAATATGAGCCAGATTAAAATGTTAAAGCCATCTGACGGAATAGATGGTATAAAGAATTTTGTGCTAAAGGTAATTGAAGAAGCAGGTCCTAACCCATGTCCGCCAATGGTTGTGGGTGTGGGTATAGGCGGTACATTTGATAAATGTGCGTTGCTTGCTAAAAAAGCGTTGTTAAGACCTATTGATACCGAAAACCAAATACCGTTTTACGCCGATTTGGAAAAAGAACTTTTAGAGAAAATTAATAAAACGGGTATAGGTCCGCAAGGCTTTGGCGGAAAAACCACCGCAATAGGAGTAAATATTGAAACAATGCCTACACATATTGCGGGTATGCCCTGTGCGGTTAATATAAGCTGTCACGTAACAAGGCATAAATTTGAGGTGATATAAGTGAAAAGAATAAACGCACCTTTAGATAGAGAGACCGCGCTTTCGCTTAAAGCGGGGGATAGGGTACTGCTTTCGGGTTATATTTACACTTCTCGCGATGCAGGGCACAAGCGTATGTGCGAAGCGTTGCAAAACGGGGAAGAGCTACCTATTGATTTAAATGACAGCGTAATATATTATGTAGGGCCTACTCCCGCTAAGCAGGGCGAGGTTATCGGCTCGGCAGGGCCTACAACCTCGGGCAGAATGGACGCTTATGCACCCACACTTATGGAAAAAGGTCTTCGCGGTATGATTGGCAAAGGCGAGCGCAGCTTGGAAGTTGTAAAAGCTATGCAAAAGTACGGTTGTGTATACTTCGGTGCAATAGGCGGTGCGGGAGCGCTGCTTTCACAGTGTGTAAAGGAGAATACACCTATAGCTTATGAAGATTTAGGCGCAGAGGCGCTTTGCAGGCTTTATGTTGAAGATATGCCGCTTACTGTTGTAATAGATGCGAGCGGTAACAATCTTTACAAAACAGGCAGAGAAAATTATTTAAATAAATAGTAATAAAATCTTGTTAAATTTATATAAATATGGTAAAATTTCAATATAAATAAAAATGCTTCAGGGGGACAAAATGGTATTTGAACAATATAAACTTTGGCTTAAAAAGGCTACTTTAGATAAAGATTTAATAAAAGAGCTTGAAAATATGACAAAATCCGATATTTCTGATGCTTTTTATAAGGATTTAGAGTTTGGTACTGCAGGTCTTCGCGGTGTAATCGGTGCGGGTACTAACCGTATGAATATTTATACCGTAGGTAAGGCTACACAAGGTCTTGCCGCTTACATAAATTCTAAAACCCAAAACGGCACTGTAGCTATCGCTTACGACAGCCGTATTAAATCGAGTGTTTTTGCAAAACATACCGCTTCTATTTTAGCAGCCAACGGCGTTAAGGTTTATATTTACAGGGAGTTAGCTCCTGTACCGATGCTTTCATTCGCAGTAAGGCATCTTAGGTGTGATGCGGGTGTGGTAATAACCGCCAGCCATAACCCTTCTAAATATAACGGATATAAGGCTTATGGTCCTGACGGAAGTCAGCTTAGTCCCGAAGCTTCTGATTATGTTTATAACATTATGAACAAGGTCGATATTTTTGACGGCGTTAAAACCATGGACTTTGATGTTGCTTTAAAGGACGGCAAAATTGAGTACATAAGCGATGAAGTAATTGAAAGCTACTTAAAAGAAGTAGAAAACTGCCGTGTCAATAAAGACCTTGATTTAAGTAATTTGAATGTTATTTATTCGCCGCTTTACGGTAGCGGTAATAAGCCTGTTAGGGAAATTTTAAAGCGTATAGGCGTTACCAATGTTACTGTGGTTAAGGAGCAGGAACAGCCTAATGGAAACTTCCCCACAGCGCCTTATCCCAACCCCGAAATTAAGGAAGCCTTCTCGGTTGCTTTAGAGCTTGCAAAAACCGTTAAACCCGACCTTTTATTTGCTACCGACCCCGATTGCGACCGTGTAGGTATAGCAGTACCCTGCGGTGACGATTATAGATTATTTACAGGTAATGAAGTAGGCGTTATGCTTTTAGAGTATATTTTAAAAAGCAAAAAAGCGAACGGCACACTTCCAAAAAATCCTGTGGGTGTTAAGACCATTGTTACTACCGAAATTTGCAAAAAAATTATCGCAGCCTATGGCGGCGAAATGCGTGATGTTCTTACCGGCTTTAAGTTTATAGGCGAGCAGATTGCTTTACTTGAAAAAGAAGGCGAAGCCGACAGATATGTTTTAGGCTTTGAAGAAAGCTACGGCTATCTCTCACGCGGTTATGTTCGCGATAAGGACGGAGTTAACGCTTCTATGCTTATTTGCGAAATGGCAGCTTACTACAAGTCACTCGGTAAGGATTTAATTACCGTGCTTGATGATATTTATAAGCAGTACGGCTATTGTTTATGCGTACAAAAAAGCTTTTCCTGTGAAGGTCAAACAGGTATGGCAAAGATTAAAGGTATGATGGCTTCTCTTAAAGAAAATCCGCCTAAGCAGATGTGCGGTCTTGCTGTAACCGAGTTTAAGGATTATAGTATATCACTTTGCAAAAACACAGTAACAGGAAGCGAAACAGTAATAAATCTTCCCAAGGCTGATGTTGTTTCGTTTACTCTTGCAGACGGTAGCCTTGTAATTGTTCGTCCTTCGGGCACCGAGCCTAAGATTAAGCTTTATGTAAACGCTATGGGTGAAACCGAAGCGTTGGCAGACCAAAATCGTGCTAATCTTTTAGCAGAAGGCAGTAAGCTTTTAGGGTTTTAATAAGTATTAAAAATAAAAACTGACTTCGTGATTTACGAAGTCAGTTTTTTAATGCTTATTTATTGTCGATTTCAAAATAATCTTCTAAGCGGTCAACAAAAGCATCGGCAATGGTTTCGTATTCGTCATCGTCTTCGATTTCGTAAAAATACTCTTCACCGTTTTCTTCGCCAACCTTTACTATTACAAGCTCGCCATCGGCTTCTAAAAGCTTTTGCGGGTCGTCATAGGTTGGTAAAAGCGCTAAATATCTTGCTTCATCGGTTTCAATAGCATCAAGTATTTCAAAGGTGTATTCTTTGCCGTCATCGTCAGAGAGTGTTATTATATCGGGATTATATTCTTTATTTTCACTCATTGGTTTAATCTCCTTTTTTGTGGTAGTTATATTGTAATATTATTCTTTTAATAAGTCAATAGCTTTATTCTTTTCATACTCTAAAACCTTGCTGAATTGCGTTTCATAAAGCTCTCTGTATTTATCGCTTGTTTCTAAAAGCTCACCGTGCGAGCCCTGGGCGGTTATTATACCCTTTTCTATAACCATTATCTTATCTGCAGCAATAACGGTTGAAAGGCGGTGAGCAATTACAATACTTGTTCTGCCCTTCATAATGTTGTTAAGCGCATCGCTTATAAGGTTTTCCGAAATCGAGTCAAGCGAAGATGTTGCTTCGTCTAAAATAAGTATTTTGGGGTCCTTAAGCACAACGCGCGCTATACTCATACGCTGTTTTTCCCCGCCCGAAAGCTTAAGTCCGCGGTTGCCTACAATAGTTTCAAATTTTTGGGGAAGTGAAACAATAAAATCGTAAATATTGGCAATGCGGCAGGCATTTTCTATTTCTTCCTTTGTGGCATTCGGCTTGGCATAAAGTAGATTATCCATAATGGTGCCGTTAAATAAGTAGGTATCCTGTGTTACTATACCTATATTTGTGCGAAGGTAGGCAAGGTCAAAAGCCTTAACATTAACCCCTGCCACCTTTACTTCGCCAGCTATCGCATCATAAAGGCGGGGTATCATACCAATAATGGTGGATTTACCCGCGCCCGAGGTACCTACGATAGCATACATTTTGCCCTTGGGGACCTGGAAGCTTACACCCTTTAAAATCTCCTTATCCTTTTCATAAGAGAAGTGAACATCACAAAACTCTACGCAAGTGTTGGTAAGGTCGGGCTTTTGAGGATTTTCGGGGTTTTCAATTTGGTGTGGGCGGTCAAGGTATTCAAAAATTCTTGTGAACAGCGCCAGCGAGCGAATAAAGTCAACCTGTAAATTAAGAAGCGAGCGCACAGGCTGATAAAGACGGTTTACAAGAGATACCACAATCGTAATATCACCTACGGTAAGACCGCTGTCGCCACTACTCATGATAAGAAATCCGCCAGCAAAGTATATGCAAAGGGGTGCAATTTGTATAAACATACCTAAAAATACGTGGAACCAGCTACCTGCTCGACGCTCTTTTATGGTAGTTTTGGTAACTTCGTTATTTATATTCTTAAATTTTTCGTATTCGGTTTTTTCTTTGGTGAAAAGCTTTACAAGCATAGAGCCGCTTACCGACAAGGTTTCGTTAATCTGGGTATTGAGCTCGTCACTTTTAGCCTGCGCTTCGCTTGCAAGCATCCAACGCTTTTTACCTACTGCTTTAGTGGGGAATATAAGCATAGGTATTACGATCAATCCCACAATTGCCA
The DNA here is from genome assembly GCA_017403265.1 of Clostridia bacterium. Lineage (GTDB taxonomy): Bacteria > Bacillota > Clostridia > Oscillospirales > Acutalibacteraceae > UBA737. Next base: position 126,244 of record JAFQOJ010000016.1, on the reverse strand, counting down.
AGCGCCAATCGGTATAGAATAGGTAAAATACACAGGTGCCAACCGTCAGCACATTACTAACAACAGAAGTTAGCATTACCGATATTACCGCGCTTACGCCGTTTATGTCGCTGTTCATACGGGTTATAATTTCACCCTGATTTTCGTCGGTAAAAAATGCATGGGGCATATGCTGTAGGTGGTCGTACATTTCGTTGCGCATATCGTAAATAATTTTTTGTGATATCCAAGAGTTTATGTACTGCTCTAAAACACTTATTATCTGCGAAAGGGAGAGCACTGCAAAAGCCATGACAAGAAGCTTTATAAGCAGGCGCATACTGCCGTCAGCTATAATAGAATCAACAATTTTACCTGTTATAATTGATGGAAAAAGTCCCAATACTGCCGATATTATGAGAGCGGCAAAAACAAGTAAAAACTGCCATTTATACGGTTTTAAATAGGAAAGTATACGAAGTAGGAGTTTTTTATCCATTTTTGGTAAATTTTTCTTCTCGTTTTCGGTTAAAAAACCGCGGGGACCGCCGCCTATATGCATAGGACCACGCATGCCTGCGGGTGGGGGATTCATTGGTCGCATATAATCACATCCTTGTAAAGTAGGCGAAAGTGTGTACTTATTCGCTTAAACCAAATAAAAATCCATTTTATCTAGTATAGATATATTTTAACATATTGCACAAGAAAAAGTGTGAACAAATATACATTTTAACAAAATATACAAAAGTTATTAACTTTTGCTTGACAAATTGTGAAATATACCTTATAATGAAGTCAGAAAAAGAAAGGAGGAGCAAATAAATGAAAGAAGCAACTCCACCTGAAAGGTTTCTTAAATAAAAAGAAAGGCGTGATTCCAATGAAGTAGTTAAGCTTCATAAGAACAAATTAAATCAATAAATTAACCAACTAAATAAAATTGTATTTAAAATTCATATATAACACCAAGCGGGTGATAAAATGAAAGTTAGAAGATATTTTATCAAATAAACTGTTAAGGTGATTCCAATGTACAATTTAAACTTTTAAAACTTAAATAAACTTTGAAAATGCAAAACTAACTAGGGGAACGCCCCAAGAAAATTAAGCCGTTATAACGGTGTGCAAATAAAAAGAAATTTAAGATATATATACAACTGAATATTTAAAGCGGTTATGAAAGGGAAAATTTTCATAACCGCTTTTGGTTTTTAAAATAGGTCTTGACAATTAAATTTATGTATGTTAAAATCTTAAAGCTATTTAAGTAGACAAGAGTCACGCGCAGTGCGTCTGCATTGTGTTGTGTGATTAAAAAATAAATAGTTTATTCGCGGGTGTGGCGGAATTGGCAGTTTTTGAACAAGCGCGTCCGGTGGACGAAGAAGCGAAGTTCAAAAAGGCGCCGCGGTCAAAGTTCATAGGCGGTTTACGCCGTAATGAATTTTGGGCACCGCAAGAGTCACGCGCAGTGCGTCTGCATTGTGTTGTGTGATTAAAAAATAAATAGTTTATTCGCGGGTGTGGCGGAATTGGCAGACGCACTAGCCTTAGGAGCTAGCGCTTACGCGTGCAGGTTCAAGTCCTGTCACCCGCACCATATCGAGTGTTCATAACCAACTTGAATGTTGGAAATGGACACTCGATATTTTTCTTTATTTTTGAGTAGGTATACCCCTACTCTTTTTTGTTACACAACTTTCTCAAAGTGTGTAACACACTATGACACTTTCGCGGATACTCCGCGCAAAGATGTCAGTGGGCTAGTGTGGGAAACTTGTTTAAGATAAAATTTTCAAAAAACATCTAATATATAACGTGGGTGGTGCATACAAAATATTCCTGAAATTTTATGAAACCAAAAAGTGCTGTTAGGAAAGTGGAAATTTTGCCTTCCCAATGGTGAAAGTTAAAATTATTAGCGTGTTAATATGTCAGTGATTAATCACTAATAGTCGTTGACTTGCTTTATCTCTTGATATATAATTAGTAATGTATAACTAATTATTGCTATAAAGGATACTAAAAAGAGTGAATAGTAAAATGAAAGTATTAGCTTTATGGGGCAAATCTAATAAAGGAGCGATAAAGTAATGAAGAAGGTAATATCTGTTGTTTTATCATTTGTTTTGCTTTTGTCTATTTTTTCTATAGGCTCGTTAAATGTCTCGGCAAGTCTGGCAGGAAGCGGATATTATGTTTACGAAACCTATACTGGAGATTTCGAATATACTTTAAAAAATAATGAGGCAATAATTTTAGGTTGTGATAACTCCATCGCATCCAGCGCAGGTAATTTTATAATACCACGAACCTTAGACGGTTATCCTGTTATGGGTATAAACTATGGCGCATTTAGTGGTTGTAAAAACTTTACAAGCGTTACTATACCCGACTGTGTTCGTATTATTGATGGATGTGCTTTTAAAGGTTGTACAAACCTTAGAGAGGTAACCATCCCTAATAGTGTTACAGATATAGGGAGTTACGCATTTGAAGACTGCTCATACCTACTGAGCATCTCAATACCTAAAAGCGTTAAGAATATGGGTAGTGGGGTGTTTTCTGGTTGCTCAAGACTCGTAAACGTAACAATTGAAACCGGTGTCAAAAGTATAGGTGGTTATGCATTTTATTATTGCGAAAACCTCAAAAGCATTAATATACCCGATAGTGTTACAAGTATCGGCAATTATGCATTTTATTATTGCTCCAGTCTTACAAGTATAACAATTTCTGACAGTGTCAAAAGTATAGGTAGTTATGCATTTAAATATTGTTCTAATCTTAAAAATGTTTATATATCAGATGTTGCGGCCTGGTGTGATATTTCATTTAAAAAAGAGAACCTTTTTAATGAATCAGATATTATTTATTCTAATCCGTTATGGAATTACGCAAACCTGTATTTAAATGGTTCTATTATTACTAATCTTGTTATACCGGAGGGTGTTACAAATATAGGTGACCATGCATTTAATTATTGCACAGGTCTTACAAGTATAACTATACCAAACAGCGTTACAAATATAGGCGAACATGCATTTTATGCTTGTCCGCTTCAAAACATAAGCGTAAGTTCCGAAAATGAAAATTTTTCTTCTGTTGACGATGTGCTGTTTAATAAAGATAAAACCGAACTTATACTATATCCTCGCCAAAAAGCCGAAACATCTTATTCTATTCCTAACTCCGTTATGTATATAGGTAATTATGCATTTGCATATTGTTCTAATCTTACAGATATAACGATACCATATAGTGTCACAAATATAGGCGAACAAGCATTTCGCGGTTGCTATGGCCTAACAAATATAAACATAGATTCTGGAAACACTACTTTCTCTTCTATTGAAGGCGTATTATTTAATAAAAATAAAACCGAACTTATAAAATATCCGGAAGGTAAAATAATAACATCATACGTTATTCCAGATACTGTGGAAAAGATTCATATAGAAGCATTTGCCAATAGTTCAATTCGCTACATCACAATACCAATCTCTGTAGATATAATTGAGAAGAATGCCTTTGCTATTAATTCCAGTAATCTTACGATATATTATAGAGGAAGCCAGTCTGATAAAAACTCAATCCATATGAACGACTCTATTCTGACATCTAAAATTTGGTATTATAATTCATGTATAGGAAGCTCATATCACACGTTTGATGATAACTGTGATAATGACTGCAGTGTGTGTCAGTATATAAGAGAAGCACCCCATTATTATAATTGGATAATTGATAAACAAGAAAATTGTGGAATCACTGGAATAAAGCATGAAGAATGTACAAAATGCCACACAAAGCACAATGAAAATACCGTAATTGTTGCTACAGGTATGCATGATTTTGATGATTCTTGCGATATTACTTGTAACGTGTGTGGTTTTATAAGAGAAATTGATCATACATACTCAAACGCTTGCGATACGGAATGTAATGTTTGTAAGGAATTAAGAGAAGTCGGTGAACATGATTATTCTTTCAACTGTGGCTTCACATGTATCCATTGCAAATATAGCAAAAAACCCGATGTTCCACAGGCAATAGAAGTTAATCACAATAGTATTATATTAAAAAACTACGAGGGCTTAGAATATAGTATTGATGGAATAAATTGGCAGATTTCAAATACTTTTAAAAACCTTACTCCGAATTCCGAATATAGTTTTTATCAACGCGTTAAGGCTTCAAATAATGCTTTAGAGAGTGAAAACAGTGATGGAATTTCAATATTTACCAAAAAAACTTTTAACATAAATTTCAACGCAAATGGTGGATCTAACGCTCCGGCAACACAACTCAAGGGCGAAGGTGTTCCAATAAATATTTCTTCACAAAAGCCCACTCGTAAAGGTTATGTATTTGCCGGATGGGGTACTACAGAAAAGTTTGGAAAACAATATGCGCCGGGCGAAGAATATACCAAAGACAAAGACATTACTTTTTATGCTTTATGGTATAAATCTAAAGACTGTATAAATTGCAATGCACAAGGTGAAATAAAAGTTTCATCGTGTTATTTGTGTAGTGGATATGGAAAGCGAGATGCTTGCACAAAATGTGGCAGTACCAACATTACAGAATATATTACCGGTTATGGAAGTATAGGTAAGAAGTGTAACTCTTGCAGTACCTATCCTGCAAGTACATCAAAAACGGTAGAGTGTTATAATTGTAGTGGTGGCGGATATATATATAAGAATTGTGATGTATGCAACGGTTCAGGCATAGAAATCAAAAAAATTAACGCACCTACCATTATAAGTTTTACTGATAGTGCTGTGACTATTTTACCTAAAGAAGGATATGAATACAGTAAAAATGGAGATGATTGGCAGGAAAGTAATGTTTTTACAAATCTTCTGCCTGCAACTAATTACACGTTCTATGTTAGATTGGCATCTGATGGCACAACTCCTTTTTCAACGATTAGTTTAGGTGCAACTATCACAACCGACAAATCAAAACAACTGCTTATACCCGATGAGCCTACTGTTCAAAGTTTTACTTCAAGCAGTATAACATTAACACCTGTTGATGGCTGTGAGTATTCTAAAAATGGTACAACTTGGCAGACAAGTAATGTGTTCAGCGGTCTTTCTTGTGCAACGGAGTATACTTTCTATCAAAGATATAAAGAAACAGAAGCTACCTACGCTGGAAAGAGCAGTGCATCACTTGTTACAAGAACTGAAAAAGGAATGCAAAGCAAACCATCTGCACCAACTATTTTAAGCAAAACACATAATAGTGTTACTTTGACTACGCTTAGCGGTTATGAATACTCCCGCGATGGTATAAATTGGCAAACAAGCAATGTGTTTTCAGAGTTAACACCTGAAACGAATTATATGTTCTATCAGCGAAAGGCAGAAACCGCCATATTTTATGCAAGTGAAGCAAGTGCGGCACTTACCGTAAAAACCGCGGAACAACCAATATGCATAATCAACCCTGAACTACATAGTTATGATAATAATTGTGACACCGATTGTAATGTTTGCGGCAACATCCGTACAATCACGCACCAGTCTGATAGTGGTACAGTAACTAAGAAGGCTACTTGTACTTCTACTGGAACAAAGAACTACAAATGTACGCTATGTAAAGCGACCATCAAGACCGAAACGATTGCAAAACTTACAACACATACCTACAGCAATAATTGTGATAAGTCTTGTAACGTCTGCGGTAAAACTCGTACAGTCGGCGCCCATAAGTATTCCAACAGTTGTGACACTACCTGTAATTACTGCAATGCTAAGCGCACTATAAAGCACACTTACAGCAATTCTTGCGACACCTCTTGTAATGTGTGTAAAGCAACTAGAATAATTACGCACTCATACAAGACTACCACAACGAAAGCCACGATTTCGAAGAATGGTAGCATTGTGAAAAAGTGTACGGTGTGTAGTAAGGTTGCAAGTAACACCACTATCAAGTATGCTAAGACATTCAAACTGTCGACAACGACTTACACCTATAATGGAAAGGTAAAAACACCGAGTGTTACGGTAAAGGATTCTGCCGGCAAGTCCTTAAAGAAGAACACCGATTACACGGTATCCTACGCAAGTGGTAGAAAGAATGTTGGTACTTATAAAGTGACCATCAAGATGAAGGGCAAGTATAGTGGCACCAAGACATTAACCTTTAAGATCAATCCTGCTAAGATAACGGTATCCAAGCTTACTGCCGGTAAGAAGCGTATCACGGTAGCGATTACCAAGAAATCTATACAAGTTACCGGATACCAAATTCAGTACTCAACCTCTAAAAAGTTTACAAACGCAAAGACAAAAACTATTTCGAGTTATAAAACAACAAAACACACTTTAAAGAGTTTGAGTGCTAAAAAGACCTATTATGTAAGAGTCAGAACCTATAAAACTGTAGGTAAAACAAAGTATTATTCAGGCTGGTCAACTTACAAAAAAGTAAAAACAAAATAACACAAAGGCGGGGCAAGGAGAAATTTCTCCTTGCCCCCAAACTTTATGCATAATCCTCACCGGTTGGTTATGAACACCAGCACCATATCGAGTGTTCATAACTGATTTGAGTTATTGACACTCGATATTTTTTTATAATAACACAAGTGCTTAAGTCGTATGAAGATATATAATACCCCAAAAAATCCGAGTCATGTGACTCGGATTTTTATGTTTTTTTAAATTTTCCCTGCTACAATATCACGAATAATAGCATCCATTTTTTCGCGCTTTTTCTCCATATCAGCAAACAGTGCGAACTGATTTCTTGCACGGTCAAGATTATGACCGTCTCGGTGAATTTTAAAGTATACGTCACCATCAAGATAATCGGTCAGAAATCTCATTCCGCATTCAAGCGTCATCATCATAGCGCCAATAGGTAAAAGTGATATTTCGGTGTCGGTAAGCTTTCCTTCACAGCCTTCGATAAAGCCTTTTGCAAAGGCGGTGAAAAGCTCTAGGTCTAAAGAAACTTTAGCAAGGTCTGTTTCATCCTCTGCAGCTGTATTAGCGCCAAAGCGTATTGAATCGCCGAAATCGTTGACCGAATATCCCGGCATTACGGTGTCAAGGTCAATTACTGCAACGGCATGACCGTCGTTTGCATCAAACAGAATATTATTAAGTTTAGTGTCGTTATGGGTTACTCTTGTGGGAAGGCTTCCATTAAGTCGGGCATTTTCGAGTATGCTGCAAAATTCACGGCGTGAAGATACAAACTCTATTTCATCCTTCACAAGCGCTGCTCTGCCGACTGCATTTTTTTCTACCGCTAAAGCAAAGTTTTCAAATCTCTTTGGGGTATTGTGAAAGTCTTTAATTACTTCATAAAGCTCTTCGGCAGGGAAATCGGAAAGGCAATTTTGAAAATGCCCGAAAGCCTTCGCGCAAATGTAAAAGTCGTTCGCATTTTCAACTCTGTCGCGTGAAACGGTGTCTTCAAGAAACTTATACATTCTCCAATACGACTGCGTTGAATCCTTGAACAAAAGCTCGCCTTTATTTGTTTTTACAACAGTAAGGGTTGCCCTCTCAGTGTCGTTAGTCGATTTTTTTATTATATGAGATGTCACTTTATCGATATTGTCCATCATTTTGTAAGGCTGGCGGAACACACTGTGGTTGATTCTTTGTAATATATATTTTTTGTTGGCTGTAGAAAGTAAAAAAGTATCATTGATATGTCCGTTTCCCCAAGGCTTGATATTTTTAACTTCGCCTATTTGTGAGAAGGCATCAATAGCCTCTTTTACTTTGCAATACAATTCATCTTTTATCATTTTAATTTACCTGAATCTTTCTTCGAATTCTTTTATATTAATTGCTTTGCCCGTAAGCCTTGATTCTTCTGCAGCAAAGGATATCATATGATTATCGCACGACTCACCGATTTCACACACAGAGTTACTAACCTTTCCGTTCATAAGGTCGCGCAGAGCGTAAATGATTCCCGTATCACCGCCACCGTGGCCGCCTGTAATTGCTTCATCCGTTGCTGCGGAATCAAAATCGTAATTACGGGTATTGCGAGTCAGAAAATTAAATATTTCTATTTGGTCGCCGTTCATTTTGGCATTGATTTCACCCTGAGTTCCCATAATTCTTAACACACGGCCGCCTTCGGTAAAGGCACTCATTGCAAAATCTACATAAACATCGTCGCCAAATTTCAAATTTACGGTTTGATGGTCTACAACATTATTGTCGCACTTGAAAACACATCGTCCATAAGGTGAGTTTTTAATTGCATTTATGCAATCGTCCTTTGTGGGAAATACCTTCTCGGTGGCAACAAAATCGAGCCAACCTTCACCGCCGTATTTCATATCTACGTATACTTTTTCTGCGTTATAAGGGCAGGAGTCACCCACAGGACAACCTTCATAGCAATATTCGGGGGATCCCTTTGGCGCATTCTCTTTTTTGAAATACGAAAGCGAACCAAAGCTATGTACTTCGGTACATTTTTTGCCTATAAGCCATGCCAAAATATCCATATCGTGACAGGTTTTTTGAAGAATCATACAAGAGCTTTTTTCGCTGTTCCCCCAATTCCCCCTTACAAAGCTATGAGTTTGGTGAACATCGCCTACGCTTTCAATAGCTTGGATATTCATAACCTTGCCTATTTCTCCGCTATCAATGATATTTTTGAGCGCTATAAAGAAGCGTGTATAACGAAGAACATGACAAACTAAAACAAAAACACCTTTTTTTTCTGCTGCTTTTTGAATCATACGGCATTCTTCGGGTGTTGCAGCAACGGGCTTTTCGAGAAGAAGATTATAGCCCTTTTCAATCGCCGCCATAGCGGGTGCAAGATGGTCGCGGTCCATAGTTGCTATGATAACAAGATCGGCAAATTTTTCACGCTCAAATATAGGCTCCCAGCTTTCAAAGCACATATCATGGGGAATAGAATGAGTTTTCTGTATATAGTTTCGCCTGTCGGCTATCGGTTCTGCGCAGGCCACTACTTCAAAATCATCCTTAAAATTAGATTTCATAATATCAGTATATGTCTTTCCGCGCGAGCCGCAGCCTATAACAATTACCTTTTTCTTTTGCATTATATTTTTCCTCCGTTACATAAAGTATTGTTGACTCGAATTTTTCTTTATGATACAATAAATAAAAGGAAAAAGCAATTGATTTTTTTACTGTGGAGTTGTATTATTTAACTGTTTTGGAGAATTGCAATGGAAAAGATTAATCAAGATTTACTTAATGATGTATCCGAAAAGGCGCTTTCACGAACAGATATGGCAAGGATTTTTAGTTTCTACACATCTTCGGATCCATCGAAACGGGGGATCGATCAAAACAATTTTGCATCAACCGAGCATCCACTTATCGTTAACTGTGCGGGGAATTACGCGTGCGACTATCTTTTTACAACCGATAAGAAGAATGGCCGACTTGATTACCAGCTTATATATGTAAACTCAGGACGGCTTACTATGTTTGCCGGTGGGCGTGAAATTATAGCGAAAGCGGGCAGTGTGGTTTTGTTGCCTGCGGGAAAGCCTTACAATTATACCAATATAGGCTCTGAAAAAATCAGCTATTTCTGGGTTCATTTTACAGGAAGTGAAGTAGAAGCTCGGCTTAAAGAATATTCGATAAAGCCATTTCCGATAGTTTATGAAACAAGGTTAGGAAACCATATTCAGCAACGCTTTCATACTATTTTTGACGCATTTTCAAGGCGGGCACCGCATTTTGAACGGGAATTGTCGGCACTTTTGGAGCGCTTACTGATAACGGTTGCCAGAAGTGTTATAAGAGTTGGTGAAAAGCAGGGCGTGCTTTTTCGCTCTATTAAATACATAGGTGCAAATTATAGCGGTAATATACGCATTGCAACGCTTGCTCAAATGGAAAATCTTAGCGTATCAAGGTATAATTTTCTTTTTAAAGAGCAGTTTGGCATTCCGCCAACAAAATACATACTCGGATTGCGAATGTCATCCGCTAAGGAGCTTATAAGCTCTACCGACCTATCAATTAAGCAAATAGGTATTATGTGCGGTTATGATGATGCTCCTTTCTTCTGCAAAACCTTTAAAGGATTTTTTGGAGTATCACCCATAGAATACAGAAATGCGTATGCTAAAAAACCAAGAAAAATTAATAAAAGCTTTAATTAATAGTATTTGAAGCTAATATTATATCAAATTGAATATGGACGCAAAAACCGCATCATTGGTAAAAAACACTCTACAAAAATGGAATGGTACCATTTATGTAGGGTGTTTTATATTGGTTGAATATTAACTTATAAAACTGGTTTTGTCAAGCGTTTAGAGTATCAAAATTTGATACGCAGTAAACAAAGAAAAAAGGCAATGCTATCAATTTTTTAAGATAATGATTTTAATGCTTTCTTGAATTGAATTGTGAAGAGGATAGCGGTAAAGGTTACGGCTATCACGTCAGCAACCGGTTCTGCCGTGTAAACGCCCATCGTCTTATCCGCAATCAGTTGCGGCATCAGGTAAATAAGCGGTAAGAGTAAAACAAACTTGCGAACGATGGCAACGATGATAGAGCACGGTGCGTTGCCGATAGAAACAAAGGTCATCTGGCAGGCGATCTGAATACCGAAGATGCACATCACTCCGCAATAAATACGAAGTGCCTTTGCGGTGAATTCAATGAGTGCCGTGTCAGGTGTGAATATCCCTGCAAACATTTGAGGCAACAGCATAATGGCTCCCCAAATAATGAAAGAGTAAGTAAGACATGATATAAGCAACAGCTTATAGGTTTTCTTAACACGATCGGTGTTTTTAGCACCGAAGTTATAACTTAAAATCGGCTGTGCGCCCTGTGCAATACCTTGCATCGGCAGCATCGCAAACTGCATCACGCTTGTCAGTATAGTCATAGCGCCTACTGCAATATCGCCGCCGTATTTAAGCAGCGAAGAATTAAAGCAGACCGAAATCACGCTTTCACTGCTTTGCATAATAAAGGTTGCCGTTCCGAGTGCAATACAAGGAAAAACGAGTTTTCCGTCTATGCGGAAATTATGTCTTTTAAGTTTAAGATAGGTTCTCTTACCGCAAAGGAAAGTAAGCACCCAAACGCAAGAAATGGCTTGGGAAAGGATAGTGGCAAGCGCCGCACCTTTCACACCCATGTTAAAGCCGAAAATGAATATGGGATCAAGAATGATATTGCTGACAGCACCGATAAGCACCGTGATCATACTGATTTTGGTGTAGCCTTGCGCTGTGATGAAGGCGCCCATACCAAGAGTTAACTGAACAAAGACGGTACCGATAGTATAGATGTTCATATAATCGTTGGCATAACCGATGGTGTTTTCACTTGCGCCAAACATCAAAAGTAAATCTTTGTTCCAAATCAGTAAAACGGTAGTCAGGACGGCAGAGATAATAAGCTGTAGAGAAAAGCATCCACCCATGATTTTTTCGGCAGAGTCGTTGTTGCCCTCGCCCATCGAAATAGATGCCTTTGGCGCACCGCCCGAGGCAATCAGCGCCGCAAATGCCGAGATAATCATAATAATCGGCATACATACGCCGACACCCGTAAGCGCAAGGCTTCCGTCGCCCGGCATGTGACCGATATAAATACGGTCAACGATGTTGTATAGCATATTGATAAGCTGGGCGACCACCGTTGGAACTGCCAATTTAAACAGCAGTTTACCAATCGGTGCCGTGCCGAGCATTTCTTTATTATCGCTCATATTTTCGCTCCATTAACTCAAAAATTGTAACGTATATTATATAACATTTCACCGCAAAATTCAAGCCGTAGTAAAGTTTGTTAACAGCTTTTGTTGTATCAAAATTTGATACGCAGTAAACAAAGAATAAAAAATTTTTCACTAATGAAAAATAGTGAAAAAATAATGTAAAAATAGTGGAATTTTCGAATTTGTTATGGTATAATATAATCAGTAAAAACAAAGGAATGATTTTATGATTAAGGTTACTTTAACAAACGATATTTTAAAGAAAATATCCGCTATTGACGAAAACCGTTTTTCACTTAGAACAATCGAACTACCGCAAGTAACTAAAAATAGACTTAGAAAAAATTCCAAGAAAAAAAGTTCTTATGCTTCTAATAAGATAGAGGGAAATCCTTTAACTGAGGCGCAGGCTAATGAGGCTATGGAAAGGGATGCGCATAAGCATTTCTTAAAGCCCGAGCAAGAGGTGAGGAACTACTTTCTCGCCCTCAATTTGCTTGAAGAAAAGCTTAAAGTAAAAGAGCCTTTTTCAAAGGAGTTGTTGCTTGAAGTTCAGGCAATGGTCGAAAAAGGCGCATCAAAAGAAAAGATTGGTCTTAGAGGTGAAATGCCTCCCGGTGTGCTATTTGCAGTTTATGATTCTGAAACGGGTACGCCTGAATATATACCACCTGAATATACCGATATTCCAACGTTGCTTGATGAACTTGTAGAGTATGTAAATACGACTGATGACCATCCGCTAATTATTGCTGCGGTTGTACACTATCAGTTAGTTACTATACATCCTTTTGAAGATGGCAACGGTCGTACAGCAAGACTAATGTCTGGATATATTCTTGACCAGGGCGGCTATGGATTTAACGGCATCGGCTCACTCGAAGAATATTTTGCTTATGACCCTGATGAATATTACGCATCTCTTCAAATGGGATTACCGGCACTATATTATTCAGGTAGAGAAAATCCTCCGCATCCTGAAATTTGGATTAACTATTTCCTTAGAATGATGGAACTTTATTCAAAGAAAGTATGCGAACTCTCAAAAGCATCTACCGATGATGAACTTGACGGTAGCTTGTCATATTTAAGCGCTAAGGAAAAAGAATTGCTCGCGTATCTTCTTAAAAACCGCATGTTTGAATTTACCCCGATTGAAGTAAGCAAAAAGCTTGGTGTTACAAATAAGACCATTATTAACCGTTGCGCTAAACTTACGAATAATGGTTTCATAATTCCTAATATAGTAAAAGAAAGAATTCGCTCATACTCGCTCAGCGAGTTTTCAAGAAAGAATGAAAAAGAAATAGTTTTCAAAATAAACGGATAAAAAGAATAGGACGTAACTGCTGTATAAAATTCAAATAGTGTGAGGACTTAAATTATGAAAGAGAATGTATACGAAAGAAAGTTAAAGGAAACTATGCCTGTGCTTGCAATATGCTACGATTTTGATAAAACATTATCACCTAATGATATGCAAGCTCAAGGCTACATACAAGAGGTTGGTTATGATGTAGAGGATTTTTGGAAAGAATCAAACCAATTGGCAGAAAACAATGATATGGATCAAAATCTTGCCTACATGTATAAGATGGTTGAGAAGGCTCACGGAAAGTTTATTTTCAACAGGTCTACATTAGAGGATTATGGTTCGCGTGTAAAACTGTTTCCAGGTGTAGGGGAATGGTTCGAGCGTATTAAAAAATACGGTCAAGAGCACGGCGTAATTGTTGAACACTATATTATCTCTTGCGGTCTTAAAGAAATGATAGACGGCACATCTCTGGCTAAAAATGGTGCTTTTGAAAAAATCTATGCAAGCTCATTTTATTATGATAAGGATGGTGTTGCTATGTGGCCCGCTCAGGTTATAAATTATACCAATAAAACTCAGTTTTTGTTTAGAATCAGCAAAGGCATATTAAATATTAACGACCAAGGCGTAAATGATTTTTTTGGTACTGATGAAATCAGAGTGCCATTTAGAAATATGGTCTATATTGGAGACAGCGATACTGATGTGCCATGTATGAAACTTGTTAATTCTTACGGAGGACATTCTATAGGCGTTTACAACGCTGATACTAAGGATAAAACTAAAGTCTATAAAATGATGCGTGAGGGCAGAATTAAATATTATATGCCCGCAGACTATCGTGATGGCGCCGAACTTGACAGTTTGGTGAAAGCAATTATAGATAGAACGGCTACCAATGAGGTCTTAGAAAGTGTTTATGCGCAGTGTAAAAACGAAACCAGTGAGACCGATAAACTTAGTAGTGAAGAAGAAAAGAGGAAATTAGATTTAATTATGGCTCTTGAGAATAGCAATTCTTTTGCTACAACCCATATGGTTATTAAGGAATTGCAGCAATATAATAATTGGTCTGCAGAAAATAAAGAAGCTATGTTCAAAATAGCTTGTGAGAATAGTCAGGTTTCTTGTATTTTAGGAGACAAGGATGTCAAAAGGTTTTATAAAAAACTTTTGGATGGTTTAGCCTCAAAATCAGAATACGCTGAAAGTGTCTCAAAGAAACTATAAAAATTATTAAAAATAATTCACTATTTCGCTGGACTTTTGAAATCCTTTGTGGTAATGTTGTGATGCGAAAGGAGAAAAGAGACAAAAAACAGAATAAAAACTGTGGTCAAAACGAAAAAATCTTAACAGGTTCGAATAAAATTATAATCTTGAAACCCAGTAAATACTGCACTTTCTAGCATTGATGAGTTAGGGTGTGTATATGTGTTCCCAAACGGCTATATTTTCTTAATATCGGCTACATATAGCACTATTTAGCACTTTCCGCTCGGATTTATATACTCTTTAGCACTCTTAACTGCACTGTTTCCACATACTCCAAAGCTGTCTGTGGGACAAACTGTGGTCAAAAAAATCCTCCCCAAAGTGATGATAACCATCACCTTGGGGAGTTCTTGTTTGTCGCATTTTAACTTGGAGAAAGAGATTTGTCAAGTAAAAAGTATTAACTTGATAATTTATGTAAATTCTTGTAAAATGAAAAAATAGGAGGTAAAAATATGAAAAAAATAAAAAGTTTTGATGATTATTACAAGGAGTTCAATACTAAAAAATATAATGATAATTATTATCATGTTTTACTTAAGCATAAGCGACGTGCAGAAGCAGAATTATATAAAGAAGAGCATATGAATATTTCTCCATCTCTGTCAATTTTATTAGCTATATTTGGTGTTATTTTTTCCAATACTATTAATTCCACAAATACATGGGATGCACTTTTTTATGCATTCACATATATAGCCATAGGTTTGGCTATGATTCTGTGCATTTTTGGTATTGATAAATCAAGAAAAAAGACAGCTGATATAAAGAATAAAATATTTGCTATTGAGCAACTTATAGAAGAACATTATGGAAATTAATGATTCTAATTAATAAATAAAAAAGTGATTAAAAAACAAAAAGGTCTTTACACTAAAATATCTTTACAATAAAAATAATAGTATATGGAAACAACCAATGTGTATTGCGTTTTGAACCAAAATAATCTATACTATATTTGAAAAACGAGAGAGCTTTTTTGTTAAGAAAGGAGCAATAATTATGAGTATAGATAATTTAGAGTTAGCAAAAAGCGCAGGAAAAGCATCTGAAAAATTTTTAGAGGTTATTATGAACTTTTTGCAAGATCCACTAGAAGCTGTCATAGTTGAAGGACATAAGGAATTAATTAATCGTGCTATTGACGGAAAAAAAGTCAATCCAGAAATGTTTGATTTCCTTTGTGGATATAAAAAATTAGTTAAACAGCAAAAAAGAAAAAAAGATATTGGTCACATGGCTCTTCAATTCTTGGAGGATTCTGCCGAACCCCAAAAAATCGATATTGATTGGCTTGAGTTTTTCTTCGATAAGGCTAGGTTAATTTCAAATCCGGACATGCAATTAATTTGGGCGAAATTATTAGCAGAAGAAGCTAATCAACCAGGGAAAATAAGTTTTTCACTATTACATACCCTGTCTATTATGCGGTACGAAGAAGCAGAATTCTTTTGCAATATTTCTCGTTTTGCATTGCGTAGTTTTGGTACAGATGAGGTAAATTTACTAATTTTTATATCGACCAATAGAAAAGCATATGAACACTCTGGTATAACACCTAGTAAGCTAAAAGAGCTTGAACGTTTAGGTTTGATTGAATGTGATTTCAATGCGGAATACGTGTTTAAAAATGAAGAAAATCCTGTAACCAAAAAAGTATTTGTTTCGGGAATACAAAGGCTGGTTGTATATGGCGACCCTGCAAATGACAGTAAAATTAAAGCTGGCAATGTTGAGTTTACTACTAACGGAAGAGCATTATATGATATAATTGATACTGACTACAAAAGATATCGAAGCGGAATTTTTCGCTTCACAATTAAAAAATTCAAATCAAGAAATTGCCGTGTGTTAGTGAATGATATAGAAATATAACTTGCATTTTATGTAGGCGTGCTATCTACAAGTATGTAAAAAAATATACAATTTAGATTTTAAACTTATAAACCGTTGAAGCGTAAAAACTTCGGCGGTTTAATATATTTAGCAGATATAATAGGCTGTTCAGAGGTGGTAATCATATCAAAATTTGATACGCAGTAAACAAAGAATAAGGGATTGAGAAAAATTATTTAAAATGATATAATAATATTCGAGGTGCAAATACTATGAAAAAATTGAGAGGACTAGTTTTAATGCTTTTAATATCACTTTCATTATTTGGCTTAACCGCTTGTCAAGGTGACGAAAATAATGCCACCTATGAACAAATAACACCACAGCAAGCCAAAGAGATTATGGATACCGAACAAGATTATATTATTATAGATGCAAGAACTGAGGAAGAATTCGCTGAGGGACATATCGAAAATGCCATTTTGATTCCCGAATACGAAATTATAAATAAAGCAGAAAAGGAGCTGCCCGACAAAGATGCCTTGATTCTCGTCTATTGCCGTAGCGGTAGACGAAGTAAAATCGCATCAGAAGAACTTGTGAAACTCGGCTACACCAATGTAAAAGAATTCGGCGGAATCATCGACTGGCCGTACGAAACTGTGAGGTAATTATGAAAGACGAATGTTTGATTTGCGGTGCGCCGCTTAAGTATTTAGAAAATGACAGCGAGATGGAGTGCGTTCTTTGTCACAAAAAAGAAAACAGCAAAACTAAGTGTGAGAACGGTCATTACGTTTGCAGTGAGTGTCATACTAAGGGCGTTGATACTATTATCGGTGTTTGTATGGGTGAAACCTCAAAAAATCCCATCAAAATTTTGCAAAAACTTATGGTTTTGCCGTTTTGCCATATGCACGGACCTGAGCATCATATTATGGTCGGCTCAGCACTCCTTACAGCATACAAAAATTCAGGCGGTGAAATCGACCTACATAAAGCGCTTGTAGAAATGCAGTCGCGCGGTAAAAAAGTGCCTGGTGGCGCTTGCGGATTTTGGGGAGCTTGCGGTGCGGGTGTGAGCACAGGTATGTTTGTATCAATTATTACAGGCTCTACACCGCTCGGCAACGAAGCGTGGGGACTTTCTAACCAAATGACCGCAAAAGCTCTTGAGGCAATCGGCAAAATCGGCGGTCCCCGTTGCTGTAAAAGGGATTCCTATCTTGCCATAACCGAAGCGGTAAAGTTTGTAAAAACACATCTTGGTACAGAAATGGAACTTGGCGAAATCAAGTGTATCCATTCGGAATTTAATAACCAATGTATCGGCGAGAGGTGTCCGTTTAAATGAAAAAGAAAATAGCCTTTATATGCGTACATAACTCTTGTCGCAGTCAGATTGCCGAGGCGCTCGGTCTTCACTTTTTGAGTGATAAATATGACTTTTATTCTGCGGGGACCGAAACTAAACCACAAATTAACCAAGATGCCGTGCGACTTATGAAACAACTTTACGGTATTGATATGGAACTTGCACAGTACAGCAAAACCTTTGATAAAATTCCTACACCCGATATAGCAATATCAATGGGTTGTGATGTCGGCTGTCCGTTTATAAACAGAGCCTTTGACGATAACTGGAACCTACCCGACCCGACAGGACAAAGTGATGAGGTTTTTATCAAAATAATTAAACAGATTGAAGATAAAGTTAAGAGTTTATAAAGAGGTGTTTTTTATGCGTAAAGATTTTGGAGTAAAAACCTGGGCCTATCCTATGCCTGTGTTTATTGTTGCGGCTTACGATAAAGACGGAAAGCCAAACTGTATGAACGCGGCTTGGGGTGGAATTTACGATACTAATCAAATTATGGTTTGTCTTGCCGATGACCATAAGACAACTAAAAATATTATCGAGAGCGGTGCTTTCACGGTAAGCATTGCCGATGCAAAGCACGTGATTGAGGCAGACTATGTCGGCATTGTTTCGGGCAACAAGGTCCCAGATAAAATGGAAGAGGCAAGACTTACCACCACAAAATCTGCCCTTGTAAATGCGCCCATAATTAACGAATTTCCTATGACTATTGAGTGCAAACTCTTGAAGTTTAATGAAGACGGCATTTGCATCGGCGAGATTGTAAATGTCAGCGCGGATGAGTCGGTACTAGGAAGTGACGGACAAATCGACCCCGAAAAGCTACATGCTATCACTTACGACCCAGTGCACCACACCTACATAAAACTCGGTGAAAAGGTCGGCAATGCATTCTCTGACGGAAAGAAGTTAAAATAATATGGAATTATCAAAATTTTTCAAAAGTGTGTTAGAGCAAGACACGGCACCCGTTGTTATTTGCGATTTAGAGCATACGGTGGTGTATATGAACCCTGCATCTATTTCGCGTTATCATACCGACCTTACAGGCAAAAGCCTAAAGGCTTGCCACAATGCCGATTCTAACGCAAAAATTGACCGCGTAGTAGCTTGGTTTGCTAAGAGTAAGGATAATAATATCGTCTATACTTCGCGCAATGATAAAGAAAATAAGGACGTTTATATGGTCGCTTTACGTGACGCGGGCGGCACACTTATCGGTTATTATGAAAAGCACGAATACAGAAACCAAGAAACCCGGTCACTATACGCTGAAATAGGGGGATAAAAATGAGTTCTTATATCCCAATATTTTTATTGCTTATAATCATATTAATAACTCAGCGAAATGAAAAAGCAGTTTTAAAAAACATAATTAAAAAAAGAAAAACGGAGGACAGCGAAATGTTTGAGCTTGCACAAAAATTTATAAATAAAGAGTGTATTATTTACACCTTTAATTCGCAATTTACAGGAACGATCAAAGAAGTGAACGAGGGCGGAATTTTGATTGAAAAATCCGGCACTTTAGAAGCTGTAAACTTTGATTTTATTGTAAGAATACGTGAATATCCTAAAACAAAAACGGCAAGAAAAAGTCGGTAATACTTGACTAATAATGGTGATTTTATGAACAGACCATACGTAATCTGCCATATGGTAACCTCGATTGACGGTAAGGTTACAGGCGAGTTTTTGAGTAGCTCTGCTTGTGAAAAGACTTGCGAAATATATTACGATATTAATCGCAACACAAAATCAAACGGTTTTATTTGCGGTCGCGTTACTATGGAGAGCAGTTTCACGGGCGGATACTATCCTGATTTAAGCGCGTATGAGCCAAAAGAAAAGACTGATTTTACACCTGAAAACTTGTCAGGCTTTTACGCTGTCGCTTTTGATACAAACGGTAAACTTGGTTGGAAATCTAATCGTATTATCGACCCCGATGGCGACCCAGGATATGACGGCACACAGATTATTGAGGTATTATCCGAAAATGTCGATGAGCGATATCTCGGCTACCTTAAAGATTTGGAAATACCCTATATCTTTGCGGGCAAAGATAAAATTGACGTTGAACTCGCGCTATTTAAACTCAAAAACATAGTAGGAATTGATACCTTGCTGTTAGAGGGCGGTAGCATCATAAACGGCGCATTTCAGCGCGCCAACGCTATCGATGAATTAAGCCTTGTTGTAGCACCTGTTGTCGCTGACAAAGATGATAAACCACTCTTTATGAACAGTACCGTTCGGGATTTTGAACTCACCAATTCTTATGTTAAAGATGGAGTATTAGTAATGAATTATAAAAATAGTTATGATAAGGAAGTAAAACAACGTTTTGGTAATACCGATGCCTATAAAGAACACGCAGAAAAAACTGCAAACTACACTGCTGATAAATGGCAAGAGGTAAATGACGGACTGATGTCAGTCTTTGCTAAATTTGCTGAGTGTATGAATAACGGCTACACCGCCGACTCGGACGAGACTCAGGCACTTGTAAAAGAACTGCAAGACTACATTACTGATAATTACTACACCTGCACCAACGAAATCCTTGCAGGGCTGGGGCTTATGTACGTCGCCGATGAACGATTCAAAAACAATATCGATAAAAACGGCAACGGTACAGCCGATTTCGTTTCAAAGGCAATAAAAGTTTATTGCAGTAAATAAAATCTATTTTTAAGGAGAATTATGATGACCTTAAAACTGTTTATCTCAGCAATAACAAAATTTATATTAGGTGTAGCTTTGGTAGGTCTTCTTATATTTTTACCCGCAGGAACTTTAGAATTTTTTAACGGTTGGCTACTTATGGGAATTTTATTTATCCCCATGTTCTTTGCGGGAATTGTAATGATGCTCAAAAACCCCGACCTATTAAAAAGCAGACTGAACGCAAAAGAAAAAAGGCGGGAACAAAGTATTGTTGTGAAACTGAGTGGTCTTATGTTTGTGGCTGGATTTGTTGTTGCAGGGCTTGGATTTCGTTTTGGATGGTACACCTTGCCAAAGGGTATATCTATCGCCGCTGCTGTGGCGTTTTTGGTAGCATATATTCTCTATGCCGAGGTGCTTAGAGAAAATACATACCTAAGCCGTACTATCAAAGTACAGGAAAACCAAAAGGTAATAGATACGGGACTTTATGGAATCGTCAGGCACCCGATGTATAGTGTAACCTTACTTTTGTTTTTATCAATGCCGTTGGTGCTAGGCTCAGTATACTCGTTTCTAATTTTCCTCGCATATCCTTTTATCATAGCAAAGAGGATTAAGGACGAGGAAAAATTCCTAGAAAAAGAACTCGACGGTTACGTTCAGTATAAACAAAAAGTCAAGTACCGCTTGATACCGTTTATCTGGTAACAGTAAATTAAAACCCATTTGTAAGGATGAAAGCAATGATTATTTTAATTACAGGTGCTTCGCACACCGGCAAGACTGCTCTTGCTCAAAAATTCTTAGAAAAATATAAATACCCATATATGTCGATAGACCATCTTAAAATGGGTTTAATTCGTAGCGGTAACACCGAGCTTACACCTTTTAGTGATGATACCGCCTTGACCGAATATCTATGGCCGATAGTTCGCGAAATGATTAAAACTGCCATAGAAAACAAGCAAAATCTTATTGTTGAGGGTTGCTATATTCCGTTCACTTGGCAAGATGATTTCGATAAGGAATATCTCGACCATATAAAATATTATTGTCTTGTGATGAGCGAAAACTATATAAGAAACCATTTTGATGATATTAAGAAATTCGCCTCAGTTATTGAAAAACGCATTGACGATGACTGTTCGGTTGATGGCTTATTGCAAGATAACTCACAGGTTTTAAACTTATGTAAAAAGCATAATGTAAACTATGTGCTTATTGATAATGAATATAAAATAAATATTGATTTATAACCAAACAACCGCTGAAAGCTTTAAACTTCAGCGGTTTTAATATTACTTATCAAAAGAAACAGGCTTTGTATCGTTTGTTGCAAATGCGTTAGGACCTGGGTCAGACATTGAAAAATACATTTTAGCGGCTTTGGTTGTGCCGAAATCTCGGTTAGAGCCTGAGTTTTGTACCTTGTTAAATGCATCGCGGAACATTTGATTGTGCGCTTCCTCTCGGTTTAGGAGAAAATCAATAGTCTCTCGTACCTTTTTGTCATCAATCTGGCGATAAAGGTATTCATAAACCACCTTTGCACGCTGTTCGGATGCGATATTGCTGAGTAGGTCTGCACACAAATCGCCCGTAACCGTCACGTAGTCGCCCGTCCAAGAGTAACCCGAAGCGTTAATAAGACCGGGATTAAGACCTAAAAGCACGTGGGACTGAATCTCGCCTGACGGCACTTTTGCGGCATCAACATCGTGTCCGTTAAGCAGATTGATGGTCTGCGCCACCATTTCCATATGACCGAGTTCCTCGGCGGCAATGTCAAGGAATAAATCCTTGATTTCAGGGTCTTTGATTCTGAAACTCTGGGACATATACTGCATAGCCGCCTTAAGCTCACCGTTGCCACCGCCAAGCTGTTCTTGCAAAAGCGCCGCATACTGCGGATTAGGTTTTTCTACCGCTACAGGATGAAAAAGCATCTTTTCGTGTTTAAACATAATTCTACCTCCGTTTATTTTCTATTCTTACTTTTTCCATTTTCCTTACCGATATACAGACGTGCAAATATATCCGCTCATTTGGAGGTAAGCGTATCAAAATTTGATACGCAGTAAACAAAGAATAAGAGATTTTCGAAGAATCTTGAAAAAAGCATCGATTTCGACCATCAAAGTCCGTTTTATAGTACAGTAAATGTATTACAATGAAATTACAACAGAAAGAAGAGGGGAATTTTTATGGGACTGTTTGGAGATTTGTTTGACTTTAACGGCGATGGAAGATTGGACACACTTGAGCAAGCGACTGAATTTACTGCATTTGTGAACTTGCTCGATTCAGAGGAAGAAGAAAACAGCGAAGACGATACAGACGAAGAATTTTAAGGAGGATAAAAATGAGTTTTAAAATTGGATTTACAGCAGAAACTGAGAAAAAGGAACAATGCATTTCTGAAAATGCACAATGTAATAAGGAAATCACAAACAACGCGAGAAAATCGGTGGTTGATGTTTTCTTTCCCGACAGACATCTGACATGCTCTTACTATAACGATATGTTTGATTTGAAGCGTGGCGATATCGTTTATGTTGACGGCAAACTCGAAGGTTTGCGTGGCCGAGTAGTAGATATAAATTACACCTTTAAAATTAAACTATCCGACTATAAGCGTGTTATCGGTGTTGCTAATACAAATGTTGTCGGCGAGTTCCATTTGGCAGGTTCACACTTTATCACAACTGATGAGAATGCTTTAAATTATGAGCAGATTATCACTTGGTTTAAAGCGCCTGCACCCGAAGATGAAGAGTTTGTTTCTTCAAGTGATGATGAATCGTTTAATCTTAATGACCTTAGCGGAATAAAGATTGATAAATCAACAGCCGATAAAGGCCACAATTATTACATAGAAAATCAAGTGCAATATATTGAACTCAGTAACTGTAAAGGCAAAGCCATCGTAACAGGTAGCAAACCTTATGAGATTGAGTTTAATTATGATAACGGTCAAATTAGCGGACTAGTTTGCAACTGCTACTGCACGGGTACTTGTAAACACGAATTTGCAACAATGCTCCAACTAAAAGAAACTCTCGACCTTGTTGAGAAAGAATACCCCAATATCAACCCCAACACCTACCTCGTCGCAGTCAGCAAAACAACCTTTTTCGAGTTTGTTATCGACAATAAACAAAACGGAACATTCAATATCTTATAAAAACATCAAGCCGATGAACAAACCTCATCGGCTATTGCCGTGTTATAAATATAAAAAGAAAAATGCTGAAATCTCAATATTTTTGCTGAAAACAGTTGAGCATTGAAACTTAATGTGGTATAATACATATTAATGATAAACTGCAAAAATTATAACTATTTTGAGGTGTATTATGGCTGCAAGTTATAAGAGGTTGTTTAAACTTTTAATAGACCGAGACATGAAGAAAAAGGAACTCGCAGAAAAAGCTGGCATTAGCATCGCTACCATTACTAAGATGGGCAAAGATGGTGCTGTGGTATCTAGCGATGTTCTTGTGAAAATATGTTCAGCTCTCGGTTGCACAATGGACGATATTGTAGAAATCGTTCCCGGAGGTATTGAGAAATGAACTCAATTAAACTAGTTAATTGTGACTATAAGGAACTTGTATCCGAAATGGTCAAAGATAAGGTGCAAGTTGATTTATTGTTAACAGATCCGCCATATTGTGTAAGTAGGGATTACCAACTCGGATTTTCAAATATGGGAAGGTCAGGTATGAACTATGGCGAATGGGATTACAACTTTGACCAAAAAGAATGGATAAATCTTTCTGCACCATTAGTTAAACAAGGCGGCTCTATTATCATATTCAATGATTGGAAAAACCTCTCGTACATAGTGGAAGCTTTGGAAGATAATGGTTTCATAATTAAAGATTTGATACGCTGGGAAAAGAATAATCCTATGCCACGAAATGTTAATAGTAGATATGTTATGGATTTTGAAGTAGCTGTATGGGCAGTAAAAGGCAAGAAAAAATGGGTGTTTAATAAACCAGAAGATTCTGCATATGTTAAACCAGTTTTTCGAACGGGCGTTGTGCCAGGCGGAAAAAAACGCATCCATCCCACACAGAAACACTTAAATGTAATAGAAAAACTTATTAAAATACATTCTAATGAGGGGGATTTAGTATTCGACCCCTTCTCTGGCTCTGGAACAACAGCACTTGCATGTAAGAATACTGAAAGAAGATTTATTGGCTCCGAAATTGACAAAATATACTTTGAAAAGGCTGTAAAACGATTATGATTAAAAATCCCATAAGCTATCCGGGAAATAAGAATAGGTTATTGAAGCAATTGCTCCCAGAATTCCCTGAAAACATAAACACCTTTGTTGATGTGTTCTGTGGAAGCGGTGTGGTTGGAATTAATTCAAATTCAAATGCAATTGTATTCAATGATATTAATAAATTTACTCTTGAAGTACTGAGGTACTTTTATGAAGTTCCATCGCACGAAGTAATTAGAAGTATTGAAAACATTATTGAATACTATGGATTGACATATTCTAGAACAAAAGAAAAAGGATTTTATATCGAGTATAGACATGAAGGATTGTCTAATTACAATCGGCAGGGATACAACCGTCTTAAAAATGATTATAATATAAACCATGATGTAGACAAGCTGGTGGTTCTATTGATATACGGTTTCAATCATTACTTACGATTTAATAAACATGGGGATTTCAATGTGCCGGTTGGAAAGGTCGACTTATCAAAATCAATATATGATGCTTTAATAGAATTTGTTGATGCTATTAAAGACAAAAATATACAGATTTCAAATTTTGACTTTAGAACACAGGAGTTGTATGAAGGGGAAGATAAATTCTTTTATTTCGATCCACCATATTTGATAACTACGGCACCTTATAATAATGACTGGTCAGTAGATGACGAAAAAGATTTACTGAATTTATTAGATAACCTTAATGCGCAAAATAAGAAGTTTGCTCTATCGAATGTACTTCTTTCAAATGGCAAAGAAAATTTGTTGTTAAAAGAATGGTGCAAAAAATATAATACAGTTTATATGCATAGACAATATAGAAATGCAAACTACCAAAAGAAAAACATAACAGATTCAATTGAAGTATTAATAAAAAATTATTAGGAGGTTAATGATGGGCACAAGTGGAAATAGACCTAGCAATAAAGTTTTCTCTATTAGTACGACTATACGTAATCCGAAGAGAAATACAGATTTTTTAAATGCGTTCAAACCGTTTTCTGGTAAAGTTTTAGACGATAACAACATGAATCGTTTTATGTATGAGCTTGTAAAAAAGGGAATATATAAATTTTCTAATCTAACAGAACAAGTAAAAACAAAACTTGAATTAGAAATCGAGTTAACAGATGATGAGGTAAAAGAAGCAATAGATAATAATCCACAAGCTACAGGTCAGCGCGGACGCGTAATGACTTGGTTAAGAAGCTTGAAAGATCAAGGCTTTTTGATGTTTGAGGATAATAAAATCTTTATTACAAAATTAGGCTATTCGTTAATTGAGAACAACGAAAACGCTACAAATATATATTCAAAGGCAATGATTGGATTGCATGCAAATAATCCGTCTCGACCTGCAATGTTCAATAAAGCCAGACCATTTTTGAATACATTGTTTGTTATAAACGAGGTCAATAAAGCTTGGAAGGAAATGGGCAATGAGCCTAAAGGTATTTTGAAGCATGAATTCTCATATTTCGTTTTAAGCATGACTGATTGCGATTATAAAAAAGCTGCTTCTGAAATTATTAATTACAGAAAGACATATAGATATGAGTCAAATCAAAAATTTGCTGAAAAATATCTTCAAGAAAAAGGTTTGCCACCGTTAAAGGAAAATAGTTTGTTGAGAGATTATCCCGATGATGTTTTTAAAAAATTTGAAATGACGGGATTACTAAGACAGCGTGGCAAGTTCGGTTATATTTATTATGACTTTTCAAAATATAACAAAGAAAAAGTTAATACGATTCTTTCATATTATAAGGATTTTAAATTTGAAGAATTTTTGACACAAAAAGAGTATTTTGAATTTTTATCAAATATTGTTATTCCGTGGGAGAATAACGATATTATAAGAAATAAAATTGTAGAGGCTAAGTCAAAAGTTTTAGGCATATCTTTGAGTGAAACATTGACCATAGATGAAAAAGAAGAGTACCTTGATAGGATGTTTTATAGTAGCGCTCTTTCAAAAGCTGTTGAAAAGTATGATATTAAGCTGATACTTAAAGAGTTACTTATTCTTTCAAAGAGTTGCAAAGAAAAATCAAAATTTGAGGATATTTCTGAACCATTACGGTTAGAATATTTGCTTGCCTTATCATTAGGAAAGTTATATGGAACTGAAGGACTCGTTTCCAATATCATATATAACGAGGATGGATTACCGTTGCATTGTGCTCCAGGTGGGAAATGTGATATTCAGCTTATACGAGAAGAAGGTTCATATATTTTAGAGCCTACAATGCAAAGAAGTAGAAATCAACAAAATAATAATGAAACTACAAACATAGCTCGTCACGTTAGGGATGAATTTAAGAAAAATAATTTAAAATATAGGGTGGCAATGGTTGCTCCGGCAGTACATCCCGATGTAATAGATTATTTTGTATATGCCTCTGATAGAAATAATGTTTCGATGATAACTACAACCATAAATGTAATGGCTGCATTGTTTAAGAATAGTGATTCGATATCAAAATTAAATAATAATTTTGATATCGTGTTCAAAGAAATGATAGGCAATGATGTTGAAATATTTGCTGATAAAATCAATAGATATGTTCCTGTGATTTGATTTTTCATGTGATAATTTTCAGTTATAAGGAGATAAAAATGAATTATAGTAAACCAATTAAAAAAGCCGATGATAATAGTAAATCGTTTATAATGGAATGTTTGAGCGGTGAGGATACGCATGGTATTGACGTGGATTCCTTATATTATTATGAAGATTGCTGGTATGTTTTTGAATATCTGAAATGTGATACTATATCTCCATATAAAAGCGACCCGAAATTTTATCCGTGGAATTGGAGAAAATTTTATTCCTTGTATTTTTTAGCTAACAGTCTGAAAGGAAGACTTTTTTTAGTTAACTATAGTAATCGTGATGAAGATAATGACAAAGATAAGGTAAAGGTAATGGAGGTTATCGATTTCGATTATAAAAAAGCTCGTTCTTATAAAAAGAATGTGGATATAACTCCATATGAGTACATGGAACTAAAAAATTATGAAATGACTAGGGTTGAATTTGCAGATTGGTTAAAAAAGATTAACAAAAAAGCTCAATTACCTGAATTGTAATTAAAGCACAGACATCAAAATTTTTGAGGTGAAGTATATGAACGAGCAGCAGGCTCCTGTAAAAATAGGTTTATTAAAATTTCTTCGCGAGAGCGTAGGAAGTCAATTTGTTATACCTGTTTATCAAAGAAACTATACATGGACATATAATAAAGAGGTTAAACAATATTTTGAAGATTTGGAAAATGTTATTACCGGAAAATTTGATAAGCATTTTATGGGTATTCTGATTTATTTAGATAAACCTATTACCTATTCGTCGCGTGAGTTTTCAGTTATTGATGGGCAACAACGTCTGACTACAACGTTCCTTATTCTTTATGCAATGAAGGAATTAATGATGCAAAAAGGGTTAGAAGAAGACGCTAAATGCTTAGATGCTCAATTTTTGACAAATCAATTTGTTCCAGATAAACTGAAATTTAAGCTAAAACCACTTGTCGCGGATGATGAGGTATATAAGCAAATTATTAATAATGAATGGGACGAAATAACAGCAACAAATTCCAACGTATATAAAAATTATAAAGGTATAAAAAACAACCTTCTTGAATTATTGAAGACAAATTCTTTCAATGATATACTTATGGGATTGGACAAGTTATATGTTGTTTGTATTCCCGTGGCAGAAAGTGACAATCCTCAAAAGATTTTTGAAAGTATTAACTCTACTGGCGCAAAACTAGTTGCTTCTGATTTGATTCGAAACTATTTGCTAATGAACTTAGAAAGCGATATACAGGAACAATACTATAATACCTATTGGAAGAAACTTGAAGAGTACATATCTACGGATTCTAAAAAGCTTGAAGCGTTTTTTAGGATGTTTTTAGCATGCAAAAACAAGGTGTTATCCAATATTACTGCTGTGTACTCTGATTTTAAACAGTGGTACGCTAATGAGATTACAAATGGTAACAGCGTTGAGGACATATTAAAAAGTCTTGTGAGATATGCAAAGTGTTATAATGCCATTTATAATAAACCTATTGCAAAACTTGATAAGGGGATTCAGGTTGCTATTCAGGATTTTAGAAAGAACCTTTCAGAAATGCCTGCTCCATTTTTAATGGAAGTTTATTCATTGTATGATTCTTATGATGAAGAAGGCAACCGTGTTATATCTTCTTTGCAACTTAGCGAAATATTAACAATTATTAATATTTATCTATTAAGACGTGCTATCTGTGGCCTTGACACAAGCGACATTACACGCCTGTTCCCCTTAGTTCTTAAAGATGTTATGAATGATTGTAAAGGGGATTATGCTCAAATTGTCGAGTATCTTAAAAAGAATCTTATCAATAAGCAACGCGGTAAATCTGCAAGAATGCCTGATGATGAAATGTTGCGTAACGTATTGAAGTATGAGAATGTTTATAATTTAAGAGTTACCTTACGTGTTATTTTTGATAAGATTGAAACATTCAACAACCCGGCACCCGTGGATTTGAGCAAATTAAGTGTAGAACATCTTATGCCTCAAACTCCTACAAAAGAGTGGATTGATGCTTTGAATATTGATGAGGCTACTTATGAAAGAAACCTCCACAGGCTAGGCAACCTTACTTTAGCAACTAAACCTGATAATAGTAAGATGAAAAATAAACCTTGGGATTATAAGAAAGCAATTCTTGCTGATACTGCTCATTTAACAATGAATCAAGAAATTCTTAAAAAGAAAGAATGGTCCGTAGATGAAATTGATTCTCGAACTAAAGAATTAATAGAACAGATTATAGAATTCTATCCTTATTGTTCTGCTTCTGACGAAGTTATATCAAAACATGTTATCTCAATTAATTGTGACGGTGTATCAGCTCTAGCATACCTCTATGAAGAAGATGGCAGTGTTGAGGTTCAAGAAGGTTCAGAAATCGTTAAGTATGACCCTGCAAAAGCTGAAGATTGGCCTTATGACCTTTATAACAGTTTGTTAGAAGAAGGCATTATTAAAGAAACAGATAAAGGCGCTGTATTTGTAAAGACATATATGTTCTTATCACAATGGAAATCATATACGGCACTAAGTTCTGCTGCTGGATTTATTTTGTGTGGCAGTAGAAACGGATGGGAATATTGGAAAGATGAAAACGGTAATTCCCTAAATGAAAATTCTGAGCTCAAGCTGAAGCTAACAGGTAAATAATTTTAAAAGGAGATATCTAAAATTAGAATTTACTCATTACTAGCAACTGCGTTTTGGTTTGTTAGACAATTTGCAATTCCTAACCCATTTGAAGCGTTAGGTGAAGGGTTAACTATTACAATCAGTGGTACCCCCTTGCTTCTGACCCCAGAAATACTTAATTGGATAGCTGATCCCATTATTGCTGCAATCACATTCGGTGTTGTCGGTTTGTATTACATAAAAGGTTCTGCACCTGCATTGGGTAGCATTTTGTATATGGTTTTTTTTGCTGTGCATATTGGGCTATTGTACCTGTTGTTATCTATTTACCCGATAATTTGGTTAATGATTCTATTTGGAATCTTATACATAGTACTGCATATTGGGGTAATTTTTTTAAAAGTTAAAATTTTTGGGTGATGTTATGATAAAAGAAATAATACACGACCCGATTTTTCTCGGTGTCAAGTCGGAGAGAGCAACGAAAGAAGATTTGCAGGTGGCGCAGGATTTGTTGGACACGCTGATTGCCAACAAGGACGGTTGCGTTGGTATGGCGGCAAATATGATAGGAATTCGTAAGCGGATTATTGTATTTGATAACGAAGGTAAATATATGACGATGTTCAACCCTGAAATTATCAAAAAATCAGGACTGTATACTGCGGAGGAGGGTTGTCTTTCTCTTGTCGGTGGTCCTCGTCATTGCAAACGTTATCAATCTATCAAAGTACAGTGGCAAACCGCAGAATTCCAAATCCGGATTAAGACTTTTGTGGGCTGGACGGCACAAATAATCCAACATGAAATTGACCATTGCAATGGAATATTAATTTAACAGCACGGAAGGAAGTTTAAAATGCAAAAAATTGCAACTTGTGGATTGAAAATCGACCTACATATTCATTCTGCTATGTCGGCATCAAAAGATGGGCAAAAAGTTAAAAATAATACTATTGATAACATCTCTGTTCTCACAACAAAATTAAATGAACAAGGGGTTAATATATGCTCAATCACAGATCACGATGCTTTTTCATATGAAATGTATTGTGCATTAAAAAAAGCAGAAAAAGAAAGTGGAACAATTCAAAAAGTATTGCCGGGTGTAGAATTTTCCGTCCGTTTCATGGCTGATGATGACAAAGAACGTGTTGTTCATATAGTTGCAATATTTTCAGATAAAGATGATAAAAAAGTATCATTGATTGAAAAGACTCTTCAAGATACACGACCTGACGATGGAAATTCATATTCCGAAGAAAACTTTTTAAAACTATTGAGGAAGATAGACTTAGACACTGTTCTTATTGCTCATCAGAAAAATACCTTAACCAGTACTTCGCCACGAAAAAACGATGCAACATCATTAGGCGAAGATAAGTTTTTGGAGTTGGTTTCTACAGATTTTTTTGAAGCATACGAATTTAAAAATAAGCGTAATGAAATATTAAATAAGAGTCATCTTATAGAAAATAACCTTGAAGACAAAGTCCGTTTTATTACAGGCACAGATTGTCACGATTGGTCGGTTTATCCTTGTGAGGATACTGCTGACACTTTAATCGATTTTCCATATACATATGCTAGGTGTTTACCTACATTCAAGGGATTAGTAATGGCAATCACAGATTGGAGACGATTAAAACGTGTAAATAGTTTTTATAATGTTGATAAATTTAACCTATCACATATTGAATTTGAACATAACGGTCAATGTGTTCAAATTCCGCTATCAAAAGGAATCAATGTAATAATAGGTGATAATTCCATTGGTAAATCGCTATTATTGCATTCTTTGACTGGGTATGAAAAAAACGGAGAAACCATATCTAAATCTATTAAAGAAGGATATAAGGCTTATCTTACCAAAAATAATATAAAAATTAAAAAACAAATAAAGCCTGAAAATGTTTTTGCTTTTGATATGCAGGGGGAAATTAGAAACAAATTTGAACAAGGCAGATTGGTTTCAACTGAGTTTGCTAAATATTTTCCAAGTGCTCCAAATCCACAATCATATAAGGCTATTATATATAACGAAATTGACAGATTAATAGATTATTTAAGTAAGAAATTTGAATTGGATAACGAGATATCTAAATTAGGTAATTTTTGTATCCATATAGATGAAGGTTCTCCTGAAAGCCTTTCTTTTATAGGAAAACTTAGAAAGGAAAAAGCATCTACAACTAACATAGAAAAAGTATTATCTGCCTTACAGCTAATAAAAGTCGATTTAACTGAATTGTTAAAGCTTCCATTAGATGAAGAAGATACGACACACTTTACCAATGAATTGATGACAGTTAACAAAATTATAACTAAATATGAAATACGGAAACAAAAGATAACAATAGAAAATGATAAAATTGAATGTATAGCAAGTGTTTTTGATTCGACAATTAAAAGGCATAATCAGATTATCAGTGATAAACAAAAGAAAAATTCTGCATTTTTAAATCATACAACATCGTTAAAAGAATCTATGGTTAGCGTGATTAAAAGGAGTGCGGATTCAATAGTATACAAACCTGAAATCATTCCTACTGATGTTGCTGTAGCCTGTAATAAGATACAAGGATATAGTTTTGTAACGAAATATCCTATTATGCGAATTGATAATGAGTATTTTATACAACACATTAAAAGTATTCTTAGGAATGGTACGAAAATAGATTTTTCGACTATCACTGAAAATGACCTTAAGGCATCACTTTTGAAATATGATAATGTTGTCCCTGTTTTACAATTTTTTAAAAATGCTCTTGTTGAAAGTTTCGATTCTGATTTTCAATTTAAATCAACTATTACTCTTCAAACTGCTGGGATTACTGAAGAATTATCTGCAGGGTTAAACGCAAAAATATATTTCGATTTGCTTTCGTACGAAAGCAGTTTAGATGGAATCTATATTATAGACCAACCTGAAGATAATGTTTCGCAACCTTCGATAAAAGCATATTTGCTTGATTGCTTTAAAACAATGGGGGAAAACAGACAGGTTATTATGGTTTCCCATAATCCACAATTTATAGTAAACTTGGATATTGATAATCTCATTTTTATTTCACGAACACCAGAGGGTAATTTGTTTATTCAATCCGGCGCACTAGAATATGAAAGTAAGGATTATAGCATTTTAAAAATTGTAGAAGAAAATATTGATGGTGGATTAGATTCCATACAAAAAAGGTGGAAACGATATGAAAAGATTAATAGAATTTAATTATAAAGAGGATAGTTATATATTAGTTGAAAACGGTGATACGGTGTTTTCTATTAAAGCAACAGACTTGAAATTTAATTGTGTGGATTTTTATAGCGGCTTATATAAAAATAAATATCCTAATGTTGAATTGGTAAATAAAGTCGTTTTGGATCCCTATAAAAAAGGTAGTTATATTTATAATTGGTTGCAGGATATTATTTCACATATTAACGATTCATTCCTCGAAACACAAGATGATGACGAAAAAACAGAAGAAAATAATAATCTTCAAAAGATAATTAAATTTTACGAGTTTGCAGCATGTGCAGGAGATGGCTTTTTTATAGATTCTAACATAAATTATACAGAGATCCCTGATCCAACTGGACAAGCTGATTTTGCAGTGGAAATTTCCGGTGATAGTATGGAGCCAACTATAATGGACAAGAGCATTATCTATGTTAAAGTTATTGAAGAATTACAGCACAATGATATTGGGCTATTTGTTGTTAATGGAGATGTTATGTGTAAGCGTTTTATAAAACAGGGACGAGGATATAAATTGATCCCCGATAACGATAGCGGAGAACATAAATCGTTCGGGAAAAAAGATATTTTAAGTTATAAACTCTTGGGAAAAGTTCTTTTATAACTTAATAGAAATTTTATATAAAGTTTGATATATTTAATCGAGGATAATGCAAATGTTAAATAAGGATTATAAAGATTCTTTTGAAGCTTGTTCTGCGCAGGCGTTAATGGAAAATCGAAGCAAAATAAGGTTAAGGAAAGAACAAGAACGTAGAGAACGTATTGATGATGCAGTAGAAGTAAATAGAAAATCTTCGTTACATATGTTTGAAGAATTAAAAGCTTTAGTTGAAAGTGTGCAGGAACAAAACCGTATCTTACAGTCTCAAATTGATGAAACAGAAAAGAAAAGTGAAGAAGCGAAGAGAGAATCAAGAAAATCAAGAATTTTTTCTTGGATATCGTTTGGAGTCGCTACCGTTATTGCAATTATTTCGCTTATCATTTCATGCGTTCAAATATGAACGCATGAATATATACAAGAGGTTAATCGAGTTGAAGAATATTAAATCATTAATAGATAAAAAGATTTTAAAAGGAATATTGGTTGCTATTATAGTTGTTGGTAGTGCATATTCTTGGACACTGCCTATAACTTCTGAGTTTTTCAAAATGTCATGGTTTATGAAATTAGGAATAGGTGCATCAATATTATGCGGAATAGCTTCGTATGTACTTACGATTGTCCTGTCTATAAAAAACGGTAAGACCGACAAAAAATATTTATATGATATTTTGTATGCCTCACCAATAGCAATTTTAGAAATAATTAATATTTTAACAGTTTTAAATTATGACATTTGGGGATATAAATCCTCATTGTCAGGATTAGCATTATTGCTAATTATGTTTGTTGAAACATTTGCAAGTGTGAGAGCAATATTTAAAAAATCTTTCGGCAATGAAAATGCACCTGTTATATTAATTTCGCTCACTATTGTTTCTTTTGTGCTTGCGGCAGTGAATGAAAGCGCAGGTAATATAGAACCAGCCAATCTCTGTTACAAATTTTGTTTTGGTCTCACTTATTTAGTTGCAATAGCGCTATATACAAATCAATTTATATATAAACCAAGAAAACCTAATAAGACCATAAGTAATATAATTGGAATAGTGTTTTGGGGTGCTATCATTACCATTTCTTTTCCGTTTTATATTCAATGGTGTGGATTGACAGGAAAAAACTTTGAGGCGTTCACTTCTATATATTCAGCCGTTCTTGGTGGAGGAATTACTCTTGCTGGCGTTGCGTGGACTATTAAAGATAGCAACGATAAAAGAAAAGAAGATTTGCAAAGGATTGAGTACGAGAGAAGAGAAGAAGAACGCAAAAAGCATATTCCATATATCAAGGTGACGAGTGATATGATCGCGGATTATTATTCGGATGTTTATATTCGAAATGGATTAGATCTCTCCAATCCTTCTCATAGAAGTAAGCTTAATAACAATGTTTTTTATTCTACACAAATATATGACTTTGCAATTAAAAATGTTTCGTTTGCCAACATAATCATCAAAGGTGTTATAATTGACGACAAAACCTACTGGTTGAAAAATGGCATGTTACTTGAACCAAATCTTACTTGTAAGATAACAACAACCGGTAATTGGGCAATTCTACTAGCCAATAATATTAATTGTTTCGGAATCGTAGTGAATGATATTTTCGGAAATTCATATGTTGTTGAATGTTTTTTTGAAAATAAAATTGATACAAATGTTGGGCCTATTACAGCAACTATGGATGATGGCGTAGAGTTTACAGGATTTAAGCACAATTATTTGCTAAAAGGCGCAGGGCTGCCTCAATTAATAGAGCAATAGAGAATGAACAAAAAATAGCTTTGTTACAATCAAAGAGAATATCTATTTTTTATTTGATTTTCTCTGGACTTTCGCAAACTCCTGTGGTACTGTTGTGTTCTGCAAAGGAGGTGCTGATATGGCACAAATAACTGTTGAAGAAGTTTACAACGGTACAAAGTATGCGGTAATGAGTTCGGCGGTGGCAGAGTATCTCAAGAATGGTCGACCAGCAGAGTATGACGAGCAGACTTGGATGGATATGCTACTAGTAAAGCACGCACTGATTGCAGCAGAAAAAATGAAAATTGAGGGCGACTCAATATCGGGAATGACCGATTGCGAGTCGTCCTCTTCTTATGTGAGGTGGGATGAAAATGAAAACACTTGAAGATTTATACTATGGTAACATCAGTCCGCACGAGAGGTATATTAAGCGTGGAACCAGGATGGATAAACTCGTCAAGCTGATATGCAAGAACGAGGACGATTTGAATGCTGGACTCACAGAAAAGCAAAAGGAAACCTTTGAGAAGTTCAAGGACTGCACTAGTGAATTATCTTGTATCACCGAGAGAGAAGCGTTCAGTTCGGGATTTATCCTTGCAACTCGCATAATGGTGGAAGTGATGGAAGGCTTGGAAGAGGTAGGAGAAATATGAAAAAGGCAATATTACTTCTTCTCTGCTGTGGGCTGGTAATGTGCTCGGCTTGTAATAATGCCGAGCCTCCGCTTACGGAGAGTTCGAGTCTAACCGTATTAGAAACAAAAACAACTGAAATTGAGACGGACACCTCATCTGTGATTGAAGAGTCAATTACGACAGAAAAAGAAGAAAGCACCCCTGTAGAGAGCGAACCTGTTAAAACGGCATCTGTTGTTGCAACAAAAGACGAACCTCGAAGGAAAGTAAGGATCAAGGAAGCAGGTGAGCCGACTCAGGAAATAGAGAGTGAATATGAAGATATTGTTGAGCAAGAAATCGCCGATTCTGCTGAGGTTGAACGGTTAATTGTTAAATATATAAATGAATTTCGTATGGCACAAAGTGATACAACCGCAACAGTATTGCCAGGATTAACAGAGGTTGCACGATACAGAGCAAACCAGTTAATAGATAATTTTGCTCATGTGGATATCCGAGAAGCGTGTGGTGAATTGAAGTACGGAAGATACTTTGATATGACTGAATACGGTATGGATGCCAAATATAACTATTACGAAGGCTATGACCGAGAAGCAATTTGCAAAGGCGAATGGTTTGGTACAGCCAATATGATAGCCAAAAATATTGCTGAGGGATTTAAAAATAGCACTAAGCATTGGGACTATGTTGGCGACTCTAAGTATGGATATATAGCAGTAGGTGTCACCTATAACGAAGCCGATAAATACTGGTATGGATGCGTGTGTATGAGCACAGAAAACTATGGTGGATGATTCTCATGGTTGCCAAATAATATAAATGTTTATCATTGCAAGCATAATAGGTTCATGTTATAATATTTTGTAAAGTATAAAGCATAATGGTAGAAGTTTTATATAAAAGGAGAATAACAATTATGAACAACTCTATTTTATATTATCCGACGATTGAATTTCAAAAATCAGATTACAGATGGTTATGGAATGCGTCTTTGTTTTGGGATAAAATATATCGAATTGTTCCTCCAGGATACAGTTTGAATGAACCACGAAATATTGAAGCATTATGTTCAACTGGGGAGATTGGTATTCCTATTTCTCCAATTAGATATTCAAAAAGAGCAAGTGAAGAATTTTCTAATTTTATGTTGAATAATCAAAGGAATGCAGCGGCACTTTCTATGATTGATGAAGCAGAAACCGAGTATATACGCATACATTCTTCGAAAATAGATGTGAAATTACAGCGTGAAATTTTTTATAGATTAAAAAAGATAGACGAAGATGAAAATTGGTTATATGCTAATCCTAATACTGTAAATTTTTACATGACATTTTTAGCAAATCATATTGCTAAAAAAAATTCACTATCATTATATACTCCAAATCAGGAACTGTGGACAACATCCACGTATTTCCTTTATGATGGTAAAATGCAAGAAATGTATATGCCTGGAGAAAATTTCGTTGAGCCAAGTAAAGATGCATTGGTCTCAATTATGATTCCGGATATATTTCCTCAAAATGTTTTAGATATATCTCCTGAAAATATTCTCAAGTTTAGGGAAAGGAGAAAAGATGAACGACAACAATTTATATCAGCTGTAAATCATTTTAGAGAGGAAATAAACAAAGCCGATGCACCAGAAGTGGTTGAGGTTATAATGAACGAGGAAAAGAAAAAAATTGATTTTGCTCTAAACGAGTATAAAAAGAGCATGGATTTATTAAAGACGGTAAAATTTGGAGGAGTTTTAACAACAGCTATTACCATAGCTGCAGATGCATTAGGATATGCTAATAATGTACCTGAACTATATAAAAATATTTTTGAATCTACTGGCGTTTGGGCAGGCGTGTTGACGGGAATTGCCGAGAAAAAATTAAATAATAAAAAAAATCCGTATACATATTTAGCACATTTGGATTCGGAATTTTCTTTATTTCATAATTCTCGTGATATTTTCGCAAGTAGTCCTTTTTGGGCTAGTTACAACTATACTCTATATAGAAGTATTGAAGAATTTATAAATGATTAATAGATTAATCAAAATTTGATATGCAGTAAACAAAGAATAAGCGGAGTTGATTATTTAATCAGCTTCGCTTTTTTTGTGTGTAAAAAATTTTTTAATAATGGCCTTGACAAATTTTTAGAATTATGCTAAAATTCATATAGAATATTTATGAATACGGGGTGTAATTCTTATGAATTATGAAAAAATCATTGTTGAGTTGTTATCAAGAATAAAGGACTTAGAAGAAAAGGTTGATTATTTAATGGATGGCAAACAAATTCCTGAAAAACCAACGTCTAAATATATGACAGTGATTAGACCCAAGGTTAGTACACAAGAAGTTTGTCAATATATAGAAGAACTAAAAGAAGACGCAAGAAATAACGGTGAAAAGTATTTGGTACTGAAAGCCGGACATATCCACAGGGCAAAAAATCTTAAAAATTTAATGCCTATTGTATGTAATGCAATGAGGCAATGTATGGGCGAAAGAGATGTTGTTATATTTCAAACCCCAAGCGGTTACTCATCAACACTCGAAATTAAATATGATTTAGAGGATGAAGAATAATATCTAACAAATCAAGAAGAGCCGATATGTTTATCGGCAGTGTTCTTTTCGGTCTGATAAGAGGAATATTTTTCAAGAACAAATATTAATTCGTTACGGTTAATAAAATCTGCGAATAAGTCTCTCAGACAAAAACTAAATACATTTATAATAAGACAGTAAATTAGGACTCATACATAAAACGCTTAATGCGGAAATGCAAATCGAAAGATTTTTGTATTTTCATTCTGGCTTTGATGTATGAGTCTTTTATTTTTTCTTTGCGAGAATATAGCACTAAGATTTTGCAAGGAAAAATATTTTTACAAATTACATTATTATAGAAAGGGTGATAACAATGACCAACTCAGAATAGCCGCCGCAAAAGGCGGCAGCAGAAAAAAGAACGTGCCATAAGTTCTTAAAAATATATGGCAAATAAACTGAAAGGAAAAAGAAAATATGCAAGATTGCAAATACAAAACTTACGAAGAGCTGCCGCTGATGTTAAATGCAAAAAATCTCACGGAAGTTCTCGGTATCAGTATTGCATCGGCCTATGAGTTGATGCACGAAAAAGATTTCCCATCCTTTAGAGTTGGAAGCAGAATGTTTATTAATCGAGATAAATTTATAGCTTGGGTAGATGAGAAGTCGGGAGAAAAGAAATGAAATATTATCGCTATCTTAAAACCGACCCTGTAAAAGATTACATTCCAATGCCAAAACAAATTACAAGGTTAGGTTTGAACAGTGGCGAAATTGCAGTATACACTTGCCTTATGGATTTTGAAA
Organism: Clostridia bacterium; assembly: GCA_017403265.1. Lineage (GTDB taxonomy): Bacteria > Bacillota > Clostridia > Oscillospirales > Acutalibacteraceae > UBA737. The sequence goes on along the minus strand of JAFQOJ010000016.1, from coordinate 86,957 downwards.
ATAGAAAAACGTTTCAGTGTTACCCAAGCTATAAAACCATAGGCAAGGTACTCGGTATGAGTGTGAATACAGTAAGAAAATATGTTGACAGTTTAGTCGAGAAGAAATTGATAACGGTAGAGCCTACAAAAGTTCGTTTAAAAAACGGAAAAACTCGCAACGGAAATTTGCTTTATACTATCCGTCCGATCGGTGAAGCATCTAAATATTACCACGAGCAACAGCTAGTAGAATTAGATAAAAACTATAAAATTCAAAAAGCACTTAAAAAGCAGTCAAAATATGCAGTATAGTCAAGGGACGTGTTCGCGATTATTTCGCCCGTAAATTCGCCTGTGTGCGATTTTTATAGAAGCTTAAAGAAAATACTCGAAAGTGAAGCTAAAACGCAAATTTGAGGATTTGTGAAGACCTGCAAAAAATTCGAAGAAATACTGAGGGAAAATAACAATTGAATATTACGAAAATATGGCACCGACCGAAAATAAAGCAGGTGAAAGAAAAGGCGCCGCTGTTGCGCTCCTTTTCGATTCACAACGGACGGCAATGCCGACCGTTAAAGGCTTTGTGAGGCCTCGAAGAGTCGAAAGTTTGGGTGACACCCTGAGGCCTTTTTGCGTTTCTGGGTTGCACGTGACCCCCTCAAACCCGCATGGTTAAAGGGTTTTGAGAGGGGTCGTGGTTAATTTTCTGACATATAAAATTAAGCCTCAAAATTGCTGGATATTCCGCATGAAATGTGGTATTGTGAGGGCTAACAGAAGCCAAAAAATTAAATAAAAAAAGGAGATGATAAAATGGCTGGAAGAAGACCGTCCGGTGACGGCAATATTAGACAAAAACGTAAAAATCTTTGGGAAGGAAGAATCGTTGTCGGTCATAAAAATGACGGCACTCCAATCTTCCGTTACGTATACGGTAAGACACAAAAGGAAGCTCTTGAGAAGATGCATCTTAGAATTGAAGAGTACCGTGGTGTAGAACTTACCGAAGAAAGTAACATGACTCTTGCTGACTGGCTCGACAAGTGGATGAACGAATATATGATATTTTCTATCAGACCCAGCACCTTTGAAAGCTACACAAATATGATAGAAAATCATATAAAGCCTCACCTTGGTGACAAACAAATTGCATTTATAACGACAGCCGAAATTCAAAAAATGTATAACTATCTTAAAAAGTATGGTAGAAAAAGAGCTACCGAAAAGCACGGCACAGAACTTGCTGACAGTATGATTCGCGGTATACATATGATGCTTCACGAAGCAATGGACGCGGCGGTAAAAGAAAGATTGATAGTAAAAAATCCTACAAATGGTACGACAATACCTAAAAATAATTATCCGCCGATGCAGATTCTAAATGAAGAACAATTCAAAATATTCCTCGAAGCAATAAAGTCTTATCCCGAATGGTACGACTTCTTCTACACCGAATGTACGACAGGGCTCAGGCTTGGTGAGATATGCGGACTAAGGTGGGATGACTTCGATGAACAGTCAGGCAAAATAAAAATCAGTCGCTCGGTAACAGCAAAACGCGGTGGCGGACTCACATGGGGTGAGACAAAAACCGAAACAGGTAAGCGAACAATTCTGCTTCCGCCGAGCACCGCATTAATACTGAGACGAAGAAAAGAAACGGCATTCGGCGAATGGATATTCAGAAATTTATACAACCCCGAACTGCCGATGGCACCGTCAAGTGCCTACAATAAATTAAAAGTAATACTTAAAAATGCAGAACTACCTCTCATACGCTTCCACGATTTGCGGCACACCTTTGCAACACACTCGCTGATAAGCGGTGTAGATGCCAAAACACTTTCAAAAATATTAGGTCACACGAATGCGAGTTTTACGCTTGATACATACACTCACGTTACAACCGATATGCAACAAAGAGCATCAAAAATAATCGGCTCGTTCGTAGATGACTTCATAATCTAGGAGGTGCGGTATGGCAAAAAGAAGATGTAATGGCAAGGGAATGCTAAGGCAGCGCAAGGACGGACGATGGGAAGGCAGAGTAGTAATCGGTTATGACGAAAACGGATTACCTAAAACCAAAAACGTCCTTGCAAAAACTAAAACAGAGTGTGCGGAGAAGCTCGAAAAACTGAAAGAGGAATACGGAACGGTCAGCACACGCTGTACACCCGAAATGCCGTTCGGTAATTGGCTTGAATTCTGGTATGAAAACTTCTCAAAACCGTCGCTAAGGGATAGCACAATGGTGTGTTACGAGGGCAGAATATACAATCACATAATCCCTAGCATTGGTAAAATACAACTGAATAAGTTAACGCAAAACGACCTACAACAGTTTTATGCAAAGCTTAAAAAGAGTGGTAGAAAACAATATGTTGAGCTGTACGGCGAGGGAGTCTCTGATAGAGTGGTAAGAGCCTGTCACACAACTTGCAGAACGGCACTTCAAAAAGCGGTTGACGAGGGACTGATTAAAATTAATCCGGCAATTGGTTGTAAACTGCCTCCTAAAAAAGCACAAGAAATGCAAGTGCTGACCGCCGAGGAAACAAGGCGGTTCTTAATACAAGCGAAGCAAGAGGGATTTTATGAAATGTTCTTGCTTGAACTCTCGACGGGTATGCGTAAAGGTGAGATGCTAGGACTCAAATGGGAAGACCTAAATTTCCGCACAGGCGAACTCAAAATCCGCCGACAAGCAACAGCCGCTCGTGGAACAATAGAAATATCAACACCCAAAACTAAATCATCAATTCGCACTCTTGTACTACCGTCTGCGGTGGTTGAGGTGTTCAGAGAATATAAAAGGACGGTGAATTCCGAGTGGATATTCCCGTCACCGCTTGAACTCAACCAACCAAGGCATCCAAGTTCAATAACGCATATACTAAAACGCTTGCTTGACCGAGCCAACTGTAAGCAAATACGCTTCCACGACCTACGGCATACATTTGCAACAAGGTCGCTTGAAAATGGTATGGATGTGAAAACCTTGTCGTCAATAATAGGACACGTCTCAGCAGCAACAACGCTTGATATATACAGCCATATGACCGACACAATGCAAATGCAAGCGGCAATAAACATAGACCGCAAAATAGGCGGTACAGACGCCGAGATGCCAGAGATCGAGCAAACGCCCAAGCCGAACATAAAAACGCAACCTGCACCCGATTTCAAACCCTTAGAGCGAAAGATTCGAAAGTCGGGAACAGGTTGCGTGTATCAGATAAACGATACCTTGTGGGAGGGCAGTTACTACCCAAGACTACCAAACGGCAAGCGTAAGAAATTTAATGTGTATGCTAAGACAAAAGAAGAGTGTGAAAAACTGCTAGCGGAGATGATTGAAGAGAAGAAAACTGCGATTAAAGTTGAAAAGCAGAAACAAAAAGAGGGCGACTCGTAAGAGCCGCCCTAAAAGTTGGAAAGCAGATTAAAAGAAATATATTGAAAATTTATTCTAAGTGATTTTTGTCAATAAATATTTTTAATAGTTCATCTTTAAGTTGATGTTGTAAATCATATAAACTATTATAAAAAACAATGTTTTTGTTTTGAATATCGAAAGGTAGATTGTTTTTATTTCTTGATATAAGTATAATTGGTTTTCCCATACTATGACATATACCTAATTCGTAGAAAACATTCGCATTTCTACCGTTTAGATTAGCTATGATAACAGATGATTTTGAAATTGAAGTAATAATATGCGTAAGTATATCCTTGTCTCTGAATACTTCGTCTCCTCGTGTACATGTTAAGTTTACTTCCATACAAGTATTCTTTATTGCCTCAAATGTTTCAAATTCCCTTTCTAAAAACGGAGTAAGAACAAATACAGATCTTTTATTTTCGCTACAATCAATATTTTCAATTCCAAAATTTTTCTGTATTAATTCAACAACATTATCTTTGGTGGAATTTAATGTTTTGTTTGCTTGTGCAGAAACTACAAGATTATTAACATCGGCCCATCTACGTTCATTTTTCATTAATTCATCTTGAATTCTATATAGTCTTTCTTCATAGTAAGCCCTAGTTCGATCAAGTTCAATTCGATTTTTTTCATCATTATATTTGCTTTGACGATTTCTAGATAAAATATCAATTAGAATAACAGAAACACACATTATTAGTGTGATCGTGATTGTTAATATAACATATATTTCGTTCATAATCAAACACCTCCTAAAGATTGTAAAAGTTCAATAGAGTGATATAGACTAGGAATGGCAATTAAATATCCTATAGCCACTCCCAAAATCAAGTGTAATGTTTTTTCGGTTTCGGAATATTTCCTAATGAAGAACTTTGAAGATAAAACTGTAAAAATTAATAAGAGAATATAAACAACAAAGCAAATAAAGCCAGTAGCCAACATTTCTGACATATTTTCGAAATTGATTTGATTTACAATAGCGATTATAAATGAGATAACAAAAGAAATTGCTAGGGACATAATATCGATAGATGTCTCTACTATTATACGTTTAATTCTTTCTAATTTTACTGTATCATCAACAGAAATTTTTAATACGGCAATAATAATTAAAACGATAATTGGACAACCATATTCAACGCATTTTAACAAATTAACACCTCGTTTTAAGATCTATACTACCATTTTAATCCATTTAACGACATTTTTCAAGTGTATTTGTAAAAATTAAAATAAATAAGAAAAGCAGTTATGACCGTTCGATCATAACTGCTTTTGGTCGAGGTGACAGGGCTCGAACCTGCGGCATCTAGTTCCCAAAACTAGTGCGCTACCAACTGCGCCACACCTCGATATTAAGTTGTTTTTTGCCCAAATTTTTGAAAAATTTTCGGGTTGTGGGACAAACTGTGGTCAAATTTAATTTTGACTGCTTTTTTAATTTTTGTAAATCGCTGAAAACCGCATAAATAAAGGGTTTTCGCGGTGGTGTTGAATTTCAAGAGTTTTAACTGCTGTGTGCTCCCAAAACTAGTGCGCTACCAACTGCGCCACACCTCGATATTAAATTGTTTTTTACGTCCGAAAAGTGAAAAAGTTTTCAATTGTGGGACAAACTGTGGTCAAATTTAATTTTGACCGCTTTTTTAATTTTTGTGAAGTCTCGAAAACCGCAGTGTTGAGGGCTTTCGGGCGGGTGTATAATTTTAGGGGTTTTCGTTACTCACGGCTCCCAAAACTAGTGCGCTACCAACTGCGCCACACCTCGATATTAAGTTTAATTTTACAAATTGAAAATATCCACAACTGTGAGTTTTGGATATTTGAGGTGCCAGAAATTTATTTCTGCTTGAAACGTAGATAAATTTCGACCGCGGCGCTTTGTTTTACTCGCGGTATCGTCCACCGGACGCGCTCGCAACCTCACCAAAAACTAGTGTACTGCCAATTGCGAGAAGCACTGACCTTTGCGACTATTCCCTGAAAGGTCGCAATTCGGCAAAGCTGAACCAGCTTTTTAAATCTCTCTCATATTTACAAAATTAAAAAGGAACCGAACCTTAAGGTCGGTTCCTTTTGATTGGCGGAGACGGCGAGATTCGAACTCGCGGGGGATTGCTCCCTAACTGATTTCGAGAATTGTGGCTCTAACCGATTTTAAAAGTACGTATTAGAATTTATTGGAACTTTGAAAACCCTAAAAACCCACTGTTTATAAGGGTTTCAAGCACCCTCACTACTCGAAAACCGCACCAATTCACAGGTCGCGGTTTTTTCGTGCTTTTGGAAAATTCTAATAAATTTCTAATGCGTTTTATTAGATTATCGTTAGAAAAACGCTCTTTTTTACCCGAAATTTCACCCGTTTGGCAGTGCTTTCAAATCCGCGGTTCACTGATACAACACCCAAAATCATATAGGCGAATTGGAATAGTTCACCGACTAATCTAAATTTATTTTTCTCTCCTTTTTGCCGGGAACTGCTTCCATATCAAACATTGCAAGAGCTTGATTTACTTTATCCATACGAACTGTTTGCTTGCCTTGTTCAAGTTCACGAACAAAGCGAAGTCCAAGACCGCTACGAATAGCAAAGTCCTCTTGTGTAAGACCATATTCTTTTCTTTTTTGTTTTATAAAATTACCAATTGTATTCATAGTTCTATTTTATACCTTATCGGGTATAAAATCAACCTTTTTCCTATGTTTTACACCCTATCGGGTATAAAACGCTATCGAAACACCTTAATTATACCCGTTCGGGACTAAAATAACTAAAAATCAATCATAACTAACACGATAATCTCTCTACCAAGGGGGATTCAATGCAGCGAAAAAGTGAATTTTCAGCGAATTTTCACTTTTTTCACTCTCAAAAGTGAAAATTCATTTTATCCACACAGATGATTTATGTTGAAAATAATGTGTATTATTTTCAACGTGATAAACCTTAAAATTGCTTTTGATAATAAAACCATATACCGTTCCTATTTGTTTTATTTTGAAAAGTGTGTTTTTAAACAGCCTATTTATATTGACTTGTGTTATTTTTTGTTGTATAATCTTATTGAAAAGTGCGAAATTCACTTATGAAATTATATAGAAATGTGTATAATATGGAAAGCAGGAGGTAAAATTATGCTTTACAGAAAGATACAATCGTATATTGAAAATCACTTGCGCTCCGATTCCAATAAGATTTTGGTTATTGACGGCGCAAGACAGATTGGTAAAACCTATATTATAAAATATACTGCGGAAAAGCTCTTCAAGAACTATATTGAAATCAATATGCTTGAAGATTCTTTAAAAGAAAGGCATTTCAGCAACGTAAGAACAGTTGAGGATTTTTACTTGCAGGTAAGTATGATTGCCGGTGAGAAGATGGAGAATAAGGATAATACCATTATCTTTATTGACGAAATACAAGCATACCCACATTTGCTCACTCTACTCAAATTCTTAAAACGTGATGATAAATTCACTTATATTGCAAGTGGTTCATTGCTTGGTGTCACTCTTGCCGAAACCGAATCTATCCCTATGGGTAGTATTGAGGTTAAGCGAATGTATCCGCTTGATTTTGAAGAGTTCCTGTTAAGTCAGGGATTTAACAACTATGCGATTGATGCAATGCGCAAAAAGTTTGAGGCAAGAGCGAGTCTTGACGAAGTAACTCACAGTAAGGTTATGGATTTGTTCAAGAAGTATTTGCTAGTTGGCGGTCTTCCTGATGCAATCAATTCTTATACAAAGGATAAGAATATTGTTGCTGTTCGTAGTATTCAGACACAAATTCATAATTATTACGGTATGGATGCTTCAAAATATGATGAGGATAGAAAACTGAAAATTCGTAGAATATACGATATGATACCGTCAAATCTTGAAAACAAGAAAAAGCGTTTGGTAATTCAGAATATCGAAAATATCAGAGGAAAACGTTCTTCGGATTATGAAGATGAATTTGATTATCTTATCAATGCTGGTATTGCACTTGATGTAAAGGCAATTTCAACACCTACGTTCCCGTTGATTGAGAATAGCGGAAAGAATCTGCTGAAATTGTATCTTAATGACGTAGGACTTCTTACAAATATTCTTTACAGAACAAATATCCGTGCTATTCTTGATGATGTGAAGAGTATTAATTTAGGATCGGTATATGAATCGGTTGTCGCAAGTGAATTAATTGCTCACGGGCATAAACTTTTTTATTATGACAATCGTAGCAAGGGCGAGGTCGATTATCTTATTGATGATTATGACAGCCTTTCTGCCGTACCGATTGAAGTAAAGTCCGGTAAAGACTATACCGTGCATAGTGCATTGAACACATTTGTTCAAAATGAAGATTATCATATCAAAAAGGCATTCGTTGTATCTAACGAAAGAAATGTTACACAAAACGGTAAAATAACATATATACCAATCTATTATATTATGTTTTTTGATGCAGATTCCAATATTAAGAAATTGGAGTTTTAGCTACAAATCGCCCTTGGTGCTCGGCACATCTGCCGTGCTCTGCATGAGCGACCGCCTCTCTGCCTTCGACAGAGATAATCTCATCGTCCCGATTTGGATGATATAGTTTTTTTATTAAAAGCGAGGAAAATAATGTTTTATAAAATGATTGAGAACAAGTGCAAAGAGTGGTATAACTCAGAACAATGCACGGTTCATAATTTAATTGATTATATAGAAAAAATAGGACAAATGCGTGATGCACAGATTGAAGCGATTAAGGTTTATCTGTTCCTCAAAATCGGATGTGAATGTCAGCCATTGTCTTCACTGTTTACACGCGGTGTTTTTAATAGCATTGATTTAGACACTATTGAATTGTCTACTGCTGCCCGTGACTATTTAGAGAGCAACCCTGCTGCAACTGCATTGCTTGAATATTCTCGTCTAACAAACGACAAAGGTGAGCAGGTCTCCGAAAAGCTTGAAAAGCAAATCAAGAAAGACCCGTCAAGTATTGACTATGACGGATTTTTCCGTAATGCCTTCTATGGTGTAACATATACTGATTATTTATTCAGTCTACCTATGGGTGCGGGTAAAACATATTTAATGGCGGCGTTTATCTATCTTGATTTGTATTTTGCTCTTAATGAGCCTACAAATCCTGCTTTTGCTCATAATTTTATTATTTTTGCACCTTCGGGTTTGAAATCATCTGTTGTACCAAGCCTTAAAACTATTCAGAATTTTAATCCTTCGTGGATTATTCCTGAACCTGCGGCCACTGATATTAAGCGTATGATTTCTTTTGAGGTTTTAGATCAAGGGAAAACTGCGAACAAATCCAACAAAACTAAAAACCCAAACGTGCAGAAAATTGCAAATCATCAGCCACTTTCTGAATTGTTTGGATTGGTTGCTGTTACAAATGCCGAAAAAGTCATTCTTGACCGTATTCAAGAAAAGAATGGTCAGATTAGCTTGTTTGAAGAAAGCGATGATGAAAAGGATAGACAAGCCAACGAACTTCGTAACCTTATTGGAAAATTGCCATCACTTTCTATATTCATTGATGAAGTACATCACGCTGTGAGTGATGAAATTAAATTACGTGCCGTTGTAACAAAATGGGCGCAGAATAACACTGTTAACTCCGTTATTGGTTTTTCTGGCACACCCTATCTTGAAAAAACTGAGAAGTTCAAGGTTGCAGATTCTCTTTCTGTTGGTACGGCTGAAATTACAAATATTGTTTATTACTATCCTCTTATTGACGGTGTGGGCAACTTCCTAAAACGTCCCGTTGTTAAGATTGCAGATATTGCAGACAGTAGTTTGATTATCGAAAAAGGCGTTAGAGAGTTTCTTGATACATATAGGGATACCATCTATGCCGATGATTTAACTGCTAAACTTGGTATATACTGTGGTACTATCGAAAAATTAGAAGAAGTAGTTTATCCGTTGGTATCCCGTATTGTTGCAGAATACGGACTTGGAACAGATGTTATCCTTAAATTTCATAAGGGAAATAAACAGTATAAAATGCCTACTGACAGCCAAATGCAGTTCGATATTTTAGATAAGTCTATTTCTAAAATTCGTATTGTATTGCTCGTGCAAATCGGTAAGGAAGGTTGGGATTGCCGTAGCCTTACAGGTATTATTCTTTCACAAGAAGGCGACTGTCCTACCAATATGGTTTTGCAGACTTCTTGCCGTTGCTTACGTCAGGTAATTAAAGGTAACCCCGAAACTGCGCTTATTTATCTAAATGAGAGTAACGCTGACAAGTTAAATGTACAGCTCGAACAGCAGCATCATATCTCGCTCAAGGAGTTTTCGTCTGCTGATAATAGCAAAACACCGCTGAAGCGTTATAACCGTACAGCACATTTGAAACTTCCAAAAGTTGATTTTTATCAGCTTAAAATCAATTATGATACCCTGACTGTAGAGAAAGCTGATCCTGCAAACACTATTGCGGCTTCGGCTGATTCTGCACGCCTTGCAGACAGCATTATCAAAACTACCGATCTCTCAATGGATGAAAGCAAGACAAGCATCACCGTTGATGATACCGAATATGGCACCGAACCTGCCACCTTTAACTCTTGGATATACGGAATTATGAAGGGTGGTTTTGGCTCTCCCACAGTTACAGAATTGATGCAGTATTCGGAACAATTAACTTCGGTATATCAGATAATCACCTACGAAAAAGACGGCTCTCATTATTACAGTTCCAAATACAATCGCAAGTTAGTAGAAGCAAATATCCGCAAAGCCTTTTGCGATAAGTTTGACTTTAACACTACCGAAGAGTTGATCCCCGAAGAAGCAAATCTCTTGAATATTGCAAACTTTACTCTCGAAGTTTATACCGACAAGCCACAGAACTACTATCCTGATGTGCAAATGGTCGATAAAATCATATTGGATGATACCGGGAAATTAAAGGCTGATCCCAAAACACAACAGATGATTTCTCTGGCAGAAGAAATGGGCGATACAAAAATTGTAGAAATGCTCAGATCGAAAATTACATCTCATCCTCGAAAAGATCATTCATTCCACTATTTGCCCTACCGTACTGATAGTGGCTTTGAACAGACTTTCTTAAAAGAGGTATTGTCCTTTGATGAGATCGAAGATCTCGGCTTGGAGGTTTACTACAACGGCGACCGTGCTATGACCGAGTTTAAGATCAAGTGTTATAATAAAAACGGAAGCAAGTGGAGTTATGTCGGCATCTATACACCCGACTTTCTTATCATCAAGCGTAAAGACGGCAAGATTCATAAGATTATCGTTGTAGAAACCAAGGGCGAAATTTACGCTAAGGATCCTATGTTTAAGGACAAGAAAACCTTTATGGAAACAGAGTTTTCCAAGCAGAATAACACGGCATTCGGTTATGAGCGCTTCGACTATCTATATTTAGAAGATACACTGCCCGAAAAGGATAGATTGACATTAACTCATGATAAAATTTGTGAGTTTTTCAAGGAGGGATGATAATGTCAACTTATTTACCTGAAATTGAAGAGATTTATTTCGCTAAAACCAAAGAATATTTCCAAGAAGTAATGAGTTCATATTCTATAGGAAATTATCGTTCCGCTACGGTAATGTTGTACTCAGTAGCTATTTGCGATCTTTTGTTTAAACTTCAAGAACTGAAAGATATGTATAACGATACTGTTGCAAACGAGATTCTTAAAGAAGTCGATAAATCTCGCAATGAACATGATAACAAAGCTAAATCCAAATGGGAAAAGGAACTTGTGGATAATATTTACAAGAAAACCGAACTTTTGGATTTGGAGGCATATACTAATCTCAACCATTTATATGATCATAGAAATTTTTCTGCACACCCTGCATTGAATGAAAATTATGAGTTGGTTGCACCTTCAAAAGAAACAACCATTGCAAACATAAAAAACATCTTAAAAGATATCCTTGTTAAACCTCCGATTTTCATTAAAAATATTGTGAACACCCTCACGGAAGATTTAAAAAGTAAAAATGATCTATATGAGAACGAAGATCGCAAGCTTGCAATGTACTTAAACAACAAGTATTTTTCCAAGATGTCTAATTCTATGAAATTGGTGACATTAAAAGCATTTTGGAAGTTTTGTTTTTGCCTGCCGGAAGATGCAGATTGCCAAAACAATTTAGCAATCAATAGAAAAGCTCTTGAAATATTAATTTGGGGTTTTCAGCAAGAAGCTATTGCTTACATAAAAGAAAATAATCATCTATTCTCTGTAGCAAATGACGAAAGTTGCCAAATGAATCTTGCTATCCTATTATCCAAGTTTCCGGTTTTATATAACGAACTCGATTCCGACACTCAGTTACAAGTGGATGCAATAATAGATAAAGATACACGAGCAAAGTCTATTGCTTGGTTTAAATACAAAACTGTCAACGCACATTTATCATATTTAAAATCAATTTCTTATCTAAAGTTAGAAGCGAATGCAATTAAGAGAATGATTTCTTATTATTCGGACATCGGTGAAATGACACCGCTAATTGATTTCTTTATATGGTATTATGGCGAAAGTCGTAGTTATGATTCAGCTGATTCTCGCTTCGAACTTGCTATCGAACCTTTCTTAGATAGAATGTCAGCCAAACAGTTTGAGCAAATAATTAAAAATACCAATAATAACAGGCAGATATGGGATAGAGGTTTAGCCTACACAGCAAATAACAAAATGATGAAGTACGCCAAAAGTGTTTTAGATGACGGCTTTGATTATGCTAAATATACTCATTTTCGCTTCGATGACAAGATTCTTCATCCTGTTGAAGTTGTGGAAACACCCACAGAAATCGACAGTGATTCAGATTTGCCATTTTAATACAATGGAGGTAAACAATAATGCCGATTAAATATGTACCGTTTATACCGGAGCCGATTGAGGGACAAGCTGTGCTCGGTAACTTTAACAGAATATTGAGATACAAGGGTGCCGATGATGTTTCGATGACGCTCCAACGTGGTATGCCCTTGTATGAGATGGAGAAGCAAGAAACCGTGGGTAAAAATGCTGACGGTAATATGGTTATTCGTGGCGAATGTGTGTCTGCTTGTGCTTATCTTAAAGAGCAAGGCATTCATGTTGACCTTGTGTACATCGATCCGCCTTTTGCCAGCGGTGCTGATTACGCCAAAAAAGTGTATATTCGCCGTAATCCCAAGGTTGCCGAAGCTATCGCTCAAGCTGAACAGGAGCTTGATGTTGACGAACTCAAAGCCTTTGAAGAAAAGATGTACGGCGATGTATGGGATAAAGAAAAGTATCTCAACTGGATGTATGAAAACCTTATGGCGATTAAGTCAGTTATGAGCGAGAATGCTTCGATTTATCTCCATCTTGATTGGCATATCGTTCATTATGTTAAAATATTGATGGACGAAATTTTTGGAGAAGATAATTTCCGAAACGATATAGCGTGGCATTATTCAGGATGGAATAAAAAATTAAAGGTCAGCTTTGAAAAGCGCCACGATACTATTCTTTACTATTGTGCAGATGATGAAGGAACGAACTTTAATTCGTTTTTTGAGCAATGGGAATCAGAAGAAGAATATATTAAAAAACGTAAACAAAAACCTTTAACCGACGAAGATGGTAGAAGATATGTGCTTTCTGACGCTGGTGGCGGAAAAAGGGTTAAAAGATATCTTGACGAAGCGATAAAAGATGGCGTAGTTGTAGATGATGTTTGGGATATTGATAAGATCAATAATTCTGCTAAAGAATCTGTTGATTACTCTACCCAAAAACCTGAAGTGCTAATTGAGCGAATTATTACGGCTTCTTCCAATAAACATATGGTCGTTGCAGACTTTTTTGGTGGAAGTGGTGTTACTGCGGCTGTTGCAAATAAACTTGGTCGTAAGTTTATTCATTGCGATATCGGTCTGAACTCTATTCAAACCACTCGTGATCGTCTTGTTGCCGATAGTGCTGAATTTGATGTACTTGAAATCAAAGACGGCGTTCAGCTTTACCGCAATCCCATTCAGACGATGGATAAAATTAAATCTTTAATTCCCGGACTCAAGAACGAGGATTCCCTTGATTCTTTCTGGGAGGGTGCAATTTCTGACAGTAAACTTGGTACAGTTCCTGTATATGTGCCTAACCTTATGGACAGTGCATCAAAGTTGCTTGATAAAGTTACGATGAATCGTATTATCCATCAGGCTATTCCTGATTTAGATGCAGGTATTAAGAAAGTAGTTGTTTATTACATAGACATTACTGATGAAGCCGAGATTTTACAGTTCATCAAAGAGGATGACAGCACCAACGTTGAAATCGAACTCCGTGATCTTAAAACAATTCTCGATGATGTTATTATCGGTGATTATGCAGAGTTCCACGCCGAAGAAACCCACGAGGATCTTCTCGGTGGCTATGCTGTAACGATTGACAAATTCGTCAGCGACCGAGTTCTTTCTAAAATTGCCGAGTTTAATCAAAAGGCACTTCTAAACTCTTCGGCAAAGAAGCCTTATAAGCCCATCGAAATCAGCGAGGATGGCTTGGAGCTTATTGAGTTCCTGAGCGTTGACTGCACCGCAACCGATTGCGAATGGCACTCCGACAGCGAAATAAAAATCGATAAAAACGGTTTTGTTATCATCAACGGCAATAAAACTAAAGAGTTTTGGGACGGTCGTATCCGCAGCGAAAAGAAACCGCTTCGCCTGAAAATCCGCAATATCTGCGGCGATGAAACTGTTTGGGAGGTTTGATTATGGGTTCTATAGTAATAGAATTGCAAAAAGAACTTCTTGATAAAGATTGTGATATTTTACAGGCATTGCGAAAAGCGCATTTGATAGCATCTAAACTTAGTTTAAAAGAATTTGACGCATGGATTCTAAACGAACTAAATGGATATAAAAGTGAGGATGAGAACTTTCCCGAATATCGCCAAATGAAAGGTGCTTTGAAAGCAAAAAATCCTTACCGTGGTTGGATTCCCGCTGTTATAACAGATAAAAATGGAGAAAACTTATTTAATACTGTGCCAGTATTTGAATCTGTTTCTGCACTACTTGATATTGAAAAGAAAGCTAAGGATGGCAAATTTTATTACAGTTATCCACCTGAACTTTCTATGAAAATTGCTGCTTATGCAAGAACACCTGCATATATGGAAATTGCTTTATTTATAAGTACTGTTTATATTACAGAAGCGATTGATAAGGTGAAAAATTGTCTTTTAGAATGGACACTTGAGCTTGAACGAAAAGGTATTTTAGGTGAGAATATGACTTTTAGTGAAAGCGAATCTGCTTCTGCAAAGGATATTGCTCAGCAAATAAACAATTATTATGGAACAGTAGTCAATGGGAATGTTAATGATTCTCAAATTGTTTCTGGAAATAATAATTCGGTTACCTACAATTCCACTACCGTATCCGAAGCGGTTAAGGAAATTAAAGAATCGTTAGAAAAAGAGAATATATCCGCAGAAGATATGGAAAATGCGCTTGAATTATTAAGCGATATATCGGCAAAGCTTGAACAAAACAAGAAACCGAGTATTATCAAAGCTGCATTAGTTGGGTTAAAAGACTTTATTTTAGCTACTGGTGCTAATGTTACGGCAGCATTGATAACAGCCAAAATACAGGGATTGTTTTAAATTATTAAAACGAAATCCAAAAAGTTAAAGAGTATTAGCGTTGCAGAAATGCGGCGCTTTTGCTTTTTATAAATAAATCTCTGGACTTGTGCGAAGTTATGTAGTATATGTTTGTGTTGCAAAAAGGAGGTGCAACGCACATGACAACACTTGAAGATTTATACTATGGCAACATCAGTCCGCACGAAAGGTATATCAAACGTGGAACGAGAGTGGACAAACTTGTTAAGCTGATATGCAAAAATGAGGAAGAACTGAACTCCTCACTCACAGAGAAACAAAAAGAAACCTTTGAAAAGTTCAAGGACTGCTCAAGCGAACTGTCGAGCATCAGTGAACGTGAAGCATTCAGTTCGGGATTTATTCTCGCCACGCGTATAATGGCAGAAGTGATGCAAGGCTTGGAGGAGGTCGAAGACATATGAGAAAAACGATAATACCACTCCTCTGCTGTGGGTTAATGCTCTGCTCGGCTTGTAACAAAGCCGAGCATTCTTATATAGAAAATCAATCTGCTGTTAGCGAAACGGCAACTGTGGAACAAGTAAGCGAAATACCGACAGAGGAAGAAAAAGAAACTGTATCAACAGAAAGCTCCCCTACTCAATCAACCACGATTGTAATTAACGAGCCAGCAAAACAAGAAACCAAGATAACAAATACATCAAGCAATACATCGTTAACTACCGAAACCACTATAACAAAAGAGCAAGTAACTGAAGAAATTGAAATAGCTGATTCGACAGAGGTTGAGAGATTAGTAATTAAATACATAAACGAGTACCGCACAGCACAGGGTGACACCGAAGCGATAACACTTATTGGACTGACCAAGGTGGCGCGTTATAGAGCAAGACAGTTAATTACCGATTTTGCTCACACAGATATTAGAGAAGTGTGTGCGCAGTTAAAGTACGGAATATATTTTGATATGACCGAATATGGTATGGATGAAAAATATAATTACTATGAGGGCTATGACCGTGAAGCAATTTGCAAGGGTGAATGGTTTGGTGATGCTGATATGATAGCCGAAAACATTGCCGAAGGATTTAAAAACAGCGCAAAGCATTGGGACTATCTTGGTGACTCAAAATACGAATATATAGCAGTAGGAATCACCTATAACGAAGCTGATAAATACTGGTACGGATGCGTATTTATGAGCACTGAAAACTATGGCGGATAGTTAAATTGCGTTGGTTTGAATCCCTCTGCCCGTGTCAGAAGAAAGGTTTGGCAAAAGTATCTTCGCGTGACATTTTACACAAATCGCGATTTTTTATCAGCGGAAATATACACAAATCAAGATTTTTGTTAGTGTAGAAACCACACAAATCAAGGTTTTTATAGAAAAATCTCATTTTTATATAACAAAAGTAAATACTGAAAATGATAACCGTAGGTTAAATTTGAGCAAGTTCTCAAAACAGCCTACGGTTATTTTTTTGCCAAATTTCAATTTTAGGTTATAAAAAATGCTTTCTCGCGCTCTATCAAGTGAGGGGTATTAAAAATTATGGTTATTAAAGTGCTGTATTTTTCCTTTGTCATATAGAGGGGTATAAAAATTTAGAAAAATCCGCTCAAGTTATTAAATTTTTCCTTTGATAAGTAGAGGACAATAAAAAACAAAATTTTTTTCTCAAAGTATCATTTTTTCGGTATGTAAAGTATGAGGATGTTTTCAAATGTAAAAAAATTTAAAAAAATATTTCTATTTTGGTTAACAAATTGATGTTCTCACTCTCTACCAATTGAGAGGGTATTAAAAATTGCAAAAAATATTTTCGTTTTGGTTCTAAAAAATGCTTTCCCACGCTCTACCAAGTGAGGAGGTGTTTTCAAAACCAGAAGTAAACAATTTGTAAATCATTGAAAATAGTGGTCTCAAAAAATGCTTCAAAATTGCAATTAGTGAGGGGGTATTAAAAATGTTAGAAAATTTTTTTAAAAAATGGTTGTAGAAAGGGGTGACTTAACGGCAAATAAAGTGAAGGGTATTTTTAAAACTTAAAAATAAATTATAGAAAGGAAATTTAAAATGTCAACAGAAAAGATTAAAACAGTAAGCGGTAAAGAATTATTAAAAATGGATTTGCCTCCATTAAGATTTGTGGTAGAGAATTTTATTCCGCAAGGATTACATATTTTTGCGGGTCTGCCTAAAGTCGGTAAATCGTGGTTACTTCTTCTGCTGTGTTTAAAGGTAGCGCAAGGTCAACCGTTTTGGAATTACCAAACAGAAAAAGGAACGGTGCTTTACCTTTGCCTTGAAGATAGCTTAAACCGAATGCAAATGAGACTATCTGAAATCACAGAAGATGCTCCCGACAATATTCACTTTGCAATAATGGCCAACTCTCTTTCCGAAGGGTTGCTGAAGCAGATAGATATGTTTCTTGAAGAGCATCCCGACACAAATTTAATTGTAATTGACACCTTACAAAAAGTGCGTGACAGTGTCGGGGAAGCAAATTACTATGCAGGTGACTATAAAGACATAAGCGCTCTGAAAAATATTGCCGACTCAAAAGGTATTGCTATTATTGCGGTGCAACACAGAAGAAAGCAAAGAAGCGAAGACCCACACATGTCAATAAGCGGCTCCACAGGAATGACGGGTGCAGCGGACGGAAGCTATGTTCTTATTCGTCCCGATGAAAAAACTACGGACGGTAAGTTATACATACGCGGTAGAGATTTAGAAGAAAAAATCCTCAACATAAAATTCAATGCCGACACACGCGAATGGGAATTCGTAAGCGGAGATACTCCGTTATCAGATGAAATGAAAAGTGATGCAGTTATCACAGCAGTGATTTCTTTTATTAAAGAACAAGGCGAATTCAGAGGACTGGCTTCCGTTCTTTGTGAAAAGCTAAAGCTTAATGTTCGTGGTAATGTTGTTACAAGAAAACTTAAGAAATATGAAAAAGAACTTAATAAAATCGGTGTTGAATATGAGAAGAATCGAACAGGAGAAAAACGAGAATTGATTTTGAAATACACTGCCGAATGACGATATGACGGTTATGACGAGATGAAAAGAAAATTTATAAATCCCTTCAATCCCCCTTAAACACTGGCTTTTTTAGAATGTCGGTATAGTCATATTCCATATTTGCGTCACGACCGTCATTCCGTCACAGTGACCCACAAAAAACAGATTTTCCTTCTTTCTGTCGTGGGGTAAGATTTTAAGATTTACCGATTTCCCAGACTTTAGTCTGGGGCAAGCAGAGCGTCAGGCTGTCCGCCTCGTCGCTAAAACTACGGGCGGAAGCCCGAACCCACTTTTATTAAAGGAGTTGATTAAATGACAGAAAACAGAAAAAGAAATAAAACTCTCACAATACGTCTCACAGATGCGGAATATAACTTCATTCATAAAAAGGCGGCTAAGGCTCAAAAAAGTCTTACGGACTACATTGTAACCCTCGCCGCCGAGGTGCCAATCAATGTTGCTGAGGATATAAAACCGTTACTGAAAGAGATGAAACGCATCGGAAATAACATAAATCAGATTACTATGAAAATCAATTCAGGTGCATTTACCTCTCGTGATTTTCAGGACGTTATAGACGAGCAAAAGAAAATTTACGAAGAACTTCATAGAATTGCGAGGAACGGTTGATGGCAACTGTAAATTATATTCGCGAAAGCAAACAGACAATTAGCGCTATGAAAGGACTGATAAATTATTGTATTCAGGATTCAAAGGTCAAAGATGAACGAAGCGGTCGCAGACTTATAAGCGGTATAAACTGCAACGGTGAAAATGCTTTTAACGAATTTATGACCACCAAGTATGCCTACAAAAAATCAAACGGAACAAACTTTTATCAGTATGTTCAATCCTTTTCGCCGAGAGAAAATGTCACAGCCGAACAGGTACATAAAATCGGTTTAGAGTTTGCTGAAAAGGCTTGGAAAGGTTATGAAGTGCTTGTGACCACCCATACAGATGCCGAGCATCTGCACAATCATTTTGTTATAAACTCGGTAAGCTTCGAGAACGGTTACAAGCTAAGACAAAATCCTTCAACACTTATATCGCTTCGAAATTTAAGTGACCGTATATGTTTAGAACACGGTCTTACGGTATTGAAACCTTATGAGAAGCAAGGAAGAAAACCGTCAAGCCGTGAATACCGCGCGGCAGTTAAGGGAGATAGTTGGAAGCAACAATTGATTTCTAACGTTTACTTTGCAATGAACAGAAGCGGTAACAAGGATGAATTTATAAAGAAAATGAAGGAAGAAGGCTACCAAGTAACTTGGACTGACGAGCGCAAATACATAACCTTTATATGCCCTAACGGTCAAAAATGCAGAGATGTTAGACTGCACGATAAAAAATATTTGAAAGAGGTGTTAGAGCGAGAATTTAAAATCAGAAGCGAACTTATAGCAAAATATTATGAGGGAACTCTCCAAGAAAATGAGTTGTCAGATGAAAAATTTAATACGGGTTGGGAAAAATCAAGAGACGTTTATTTCAAATTGCTCGACTGTTCTTATCAAGACTCTGTGCAGACAAATGAATCAGAAGCCAGAGAGTATTATCAGAATTATATTCAAAATCAAAACCCTGTCGGTCTTGGTGTAAAAGGTATATTCGAGGTTGGCAATATAATTGACGGCGGTGGCGAAGACCCTGAAGAAAGACGAAAACGAATCGAAGCAGAAGAAAATGCTTCAAACCTCGGCGCTTTAATCGGTCTTACAGCAGGGATTATTTCTGCGCTTGCCGAAGATAATTCTGACGAACTACCCGAAGAGTTAGAAGATGAACAAAACGAAATTTCAATGAATATGTAGCCAAAGCATTTAAACTTAAACCAGCCTTAAAGGGCGGTTTTTAGGCGGCTTTCGGCTCATTGTCGCCCATAGGCGTTAGCCTTATGGACTTCGCTTCACCAAAATCCACTCAAAAAAACGCACCTTTAAGGTCGCAGAATTTTGTAAATAAAGGATTTTTTGGTGTGCAAGGCATAAAACGCAGTGAATCCTTTCGGATTCACGAGTATTTTAACAAAGCCACAGCGGAAAATACTTGTTTCAAAATCTGGTTCAAGTTTGAATGCTTTGGCTAAAGGAGAAATAAGATGAATAAAAAAGAATACGCTAAAACATTATGCAATTATCCTACGGCACTCAATGTAAAAGAGGTGGCTGAAATACTTCGAATCTGTATGAAAACATCCTATAAATTAGTGAACAACGGAACGATACCGTCAATTAAGGTCGGCAGAGAAAAACGAATTGCGAAATCAGATTTAATAAATTTTATGAGAGCAAGAGAGCTTAGTTCGAACCCCGTTAAGAATTCTTGCCACAAGACTCCCAAAATTGTCTGGACTTCGGAAGATGCTTATGGTATTGTTCCTGTTGGCAAAAACCGATATAGATTACAGAAAGGAATTGAAATTTATGACAACGGGCAAATTCTCGGCAAGCGTTCAAGCTAAGAACGGAAGACTGTATGCCGTTATACAAGTGAAAATTAACGGCAAAACCAAACCTGTGTGGCGTACCCTCGGTTTACCCGAAGGAACACCCAAGGCAAAGGTCAACAAGGCTTACAGAGAGGTGGTGGACAAATATGAGAAAGAGTACGAAAGAGGACTTGCCCTTGGGGGCCGTCCCGATGCAAATATTCCTGTGTATGATTACCTATGCATATTTCTGAAAAGAGTAAAGCCTAACCTTCAAATGAATACATACAACAGCTATGAAATGCTGATAGAGGGCAAAATCAAACGGTACTTTACAAGGCATAAAAATCTAACGGTTGAGAATCTGAAACCTAAAGATATCCAAGCCTTCTATGATTATTTGTTTAAAGAAGGAGTGGTTGCAAACACGGTTATCCATTATCACGCTCTTCTCCGCCGTGCATTCCACATAGCCTTTAAGGATGAGATGATAGATGCAAATCCCTTCGACCGAATCGACAGACCGAAGAAAAACAAATTTAATAATGACAACTACACCGAGGAAGAACTGCTCACGCTGTTGGAACTCACCAAGGATGATATAATCTATCCTGCCATAATGCTCGGCGGTGGTATGGGACTCAGGCGCAGTGAAGCCTTGGGTGTAAGATGGTCAAGAATAAACTGGGAAGAAAGGTCAGTACTGCTTGATACTAAAATAGTTGAGTACACAGAAAACGGTAAAACCGTAACCATCCCCGAAGAACAGATGAAAAATAAATCGAGCAGACGCACATTACCTCTGCCCGAACCCGTGTATGAAATGTTGATTGAAGTTAAAGAAAAGCAAGAATTATACCGAAAACTATTCAAAAGCAGTTACAACCGAAAGTATCACGATTATGTATGTGTTGACCAACTCGGCAATCTTATAAAGCCGTCCTATATAACGTCACATTTCAGCGACCTGCTAAAAAAATACGGCTTACGGCACATACGATTCCACGACCTACGGCATACATTTGCGAGTATATTGCTCGGCAAGGAAGTGCCGCTAATAAATGTGTCCAACTTCCTTGGGCACTCGGATATTGGGACAACAGCAAATATTTATGGGCATCTCGATACTGCAAGTAAGAAAGCAAGTGCGGCGGTTATAACCGATGTGCTTTGCAAAACAAAGGACTAATGGAGAAGAATATGGAAAAGGAATATATGAGCGGATGTCAGTTACGGCAATATCTTCATATCTCAACACGCAAGATGAAATATCTGATGGATAACAATTATATCCCACACGAAAACACAGGCCACGCAACTCACAAATACAAAGTTCTTATAGAAGATGCCGAACACTTCAAATGGCGAATGGAGAACGAGGTGGGATTCCTTGCAGAGCTTGTAGGTATGTTTTCAAATCGCACCGAATGGCATCCGCGAGTATTACTTGAACCCACAAAACAAAACTGTAAAGAGTTTATGCAGTGGTTAAAATTTGAATGGCAAGAACTGCCCGATGCTGTGCCCACGTCGGAGGTTTCAAGGCTGTTAGGGTGTAGACCCCAACTGATACATCAAATCGCGCGTGAGGGCGGTTTTACGGCAATTAAAATCGGTTGTACGCAGTACATATCTAAAAAAGAACTTATAATCTATGCATCCTCGCCTGAAAAGGTTTCAAACCCAACAGGTGAAAAATATAAAGCACTTATAAAAACCTTTAAGGCAAAACGCTCAAGAGAAATTGAAAACGAAAAACGCAGAGAGAAACGGAGGCTTGCACGAATTGAAAAAGGATATTAAAATCCCCGGATATTACGGTGGCAAAATCAAAAACCACAAGGCTTGGACGGTAGAACAAACCGCAGCTTATCTTGATATGTGTTTAAAGACGGTTTACAACTATATTAAAAAAGGAAAACTTCCTGCCACAAAGGTTGGCAGACAGTATTACATATCAAGCTACGATGCAAGGGAGATAAAAAGAAAACAATCGCAATCCTAAGACTGCGATTTTCGTTGGCGGAGGGTAAGGGATTCGAACCCTTGGTACGGTATTAAGCCGTACAACTGATTTCGAGTCAGCCCCGTTATGACCACTTCGATAACCCTCCGTGTATGTTAAACTCCAAAATAGAGTTTTAACCGATATTAAATTTATATTAGATAGTGCATTAGATAAAAAAGTGAAATCAAAGCCGTTGGGCTCTGCAAACCCGCATTGTTAAAGGCTTTGTGAAATGGTAAATACCATTACCATACGAGAATTTCGAGTCAGCCCCGTTATGACCACTTCGATACGTCTCCATATAAAATTGTAAAGGCAAAGCCAAAACCTAAATTGCGAGAAAACTGCGAGATGCGGTTTTCTTAAAGTGCAAATGCACATGGCGTAAACCCCGATAAATAAAGGGTTTACGGAGATACAGTCGTGACAGACCCGACTATGTTTCGAGTCAGCCCCGTTATGACCACTTCGATACGTCTCCGTATATGTCAAACTCCCTTAGGAGTATAACGAACTATTATTTTTATTTAAACAATACACTAATTATAAATAATTGGCAACAAATTGTCAAGGATTAAATAACACATACTTAAAATATTTAAAAGGCAATAAAAAATAAGAGTTGCCAAGCAACATAGTGGTAAGATATATTGCTTGACAAACTCTTTATTTCTGATTTTTAAAATTTATAGGGAAATATTATTTTGTACCGAATAAACGGTCTCCCGCATCACCGAGACCTGGTAAGATATATCCGTTTTCGTTAAGCTCTCTATCCAAAGTAGAAACGTATATATGCACATCGGGATGAGCTTCTGCAACACGGCTCACACCCTCAGGTGCGCCGATTACTGCCATAAACTTAATGTTTTTGCAACCGCGTTTTTTAAGAAGATCAATAGCATCACAAGCGCTACCGCCTGTAGCAAGCATTGGGTCGATAACCAATACGAGTGATTCCTCTATACCATCAGGTAGCTTACAGTAATACTCCATAGGCTCTAAGGTTTCTTCGTTACGGCAAAGTCCGATATGACCAACCCTTGCTGAAGGGAAGAGTACGTGAACACCGTTCACCATACCAAGACCTGCGCGAAGAATCGGAACAATAACAATAGCGTTATCCTTAACCATACTTTGAGTACAGGTTTCAAGCGGAGTTTTAACTTCGCACTCAACGGTAGGTACACCCTCACGCAAGCTTTCAAAGGTCATAAGAGTAGTGATTTCTTCAACCAATTCTCTAAATTCCTTCATGCTTGTTTTTTCATTGCGCAAAATCGCAACCTTGTGATTTATAAGCGGGTGATTAAAAATTGTTACATTATCATAATTTTTCATTAAAAATTACTCCTGATCCTTCTTCTTTGCGTGAAGAACGATATTTACAATGATGCCGAGGATAAGTGAAGCAGCGATAGCGGTAATAGTAACCTTACCGATAGCCATTGCCATACCACCGATACCGGGGATAAGGATAGCAGAAACAGTAAAGAGATTAGCGTTATCTTCAAGGTCTACTTTTTGAATCATCTTAAGACCGGAAACTGCGATAAAGCCGTAAAGGGTAATACAAACGCCACCCATTACACAACCGGGGATAGAATCAAGGAAGGCAACGAAAGGAGAAACGAAGGAAATAAGAAGTGCCATAATAGCGGTGGTTGTGATAGTAGCAACCGATGCGTTACGGGTAATAGCAACGCAACCTACAGATTCACCGTATGTGGTATTGGGGCAACCGCCGAAGAAGGCGCCTGCAATAGAACCAACGCCGTCACCTAAAAGTGTACGATGGAGACCGGGGTCTTCAAGAAGATCTTGATCGATGATAGAAGAAAGATTCTTGTGGTCAGCAATATGCTCTGCAAATACAACCAAAGCAACAGGAACATAAGCTACAGCAACAGTAGCAAGATATGAAACATCAAAATCTTTAACTCCCTTAATAGCTTCAAGGAAGGTGAATTGGGGAACAGCGATAAAGGTTTTTACGCCTACACCGTCAGCTACAAGCGCCTGGAAAGGAGCAAAGTCAACAATCTTAAGAGCATCGTTACCTGTAGCATAACCAATAGCGGTGAAAATCATACCTACAGCATAGCCTGCAAGGATACCGATAATAAATGGTATAAGCTTGGTCATCTTCTTACCGTATGTAGAGCAAAGAGTTACTACAAACAAGGTAACCATAGCGCAAATAAAGGATACCCAAGCAGAACCGCTCATAACAAATGAGCCGTTGCCATCCTGAGGGCCGTAAGAAAATACATCCTTAATAGCAGCGCCTGCAAGCGAAAGACCGATAAGAGCAACTGTGGGACCTATAACAACTGAGGGCATAAGCTTGTTTATCCACTTAACGCCTACAAGTTTAACGATAATAGCAATTACTACATAAACAAGACCTGCAAAAATAGCACCAAGGATTATACCAAGAAAACCGAGAGAAGCCGATGCAGCACCTGCAAAAGCAGCAACCATAGAGCCAATAAATGCGAATGAAGAGCCCAAGAATACGGGGCTGCGGAATTTAGTGAAGAGTTGATAAACTATTGTACCAACACCTGCACCGAAAAGAGCTGCAGAAGCGCTCATGCCGTTACCGACGATTGCAGGAACAGCAATAGTTGCAGCAAGAATTGCGAGTAATTGTTGGATAGCAAATACTATCATTGCGCCGAATTTGGGTTTATCGTGTATGCCGTAAACCAATTTGTTTTCCATAGAAAACGCCTCCAAATAATTTTTAAGACGAATTTAATTCGCCCTTATGTGACATTGTACCACAATATATTGTGTATTGCAAACATAAAGTTCATAATTTCGACACAATTTGATATTTTTATGCAAAACATATAAAAATGAGGTTATATTTTTTATATTTAGATTACAGCGCCTTTATAATAATCTCTTCTAAGGAACGTTTAGGCACATTTAATGTACCGTTTTGCAGGAAGTATTTAACATCGCCGTTTTGCATTTGAATTTCTGTAGGATTTTCTGCGGGGTATCCAAGCGCTACCACGCAAGAAATCGTTAAATTTTCTTCCAAAGCGATAATTCCACTAAGCTTTTCTCTATCAACAGAAGCAAGCCAACAAGCACCAACACCGTCTTCTAACGCAGAAAGAATAATATTCTCTACCGCCGCGCCTACATCCATATCATAGTTTGACTTGCTAATGCTTGTATCAACACAAACTATTATGTAAGCGGTTGGTTTTTCTTCTTCTTTTGGGGTGTATTCGCCCTTTAAATATCCTGCCCACTTAAGAGTAGGGAAAACCTTATCGGTCATTTCTTTATCTGCTATTACCGCATACTTAATCGGTTGCAAATTTGCGGCGCTCGGGTATAGCCTTGCCGCTTCTATATATGCAGTAAGCTGATTTTTAGAAATTGGTTTGTTTTCAAATTTCCTAATAGTACGTCTTTTTTTAATAAGTTCTTTTACTGTCATAATTATCACACACCTTTGCCTATATTATATAACTTAATTTCTCAAGTTTCAAGCATTCCTGAGTTGTAAAAAAATATTGAATTTACGGCTACCGTATAATATAATAGTAACAGAATATTATTTGGGGGAATTGGAATGAAATGTAACAATTGCGGACTTGAATATGAAGACAGCCTAAATACTTGTCCTAACTGTAGTGGCGAGCAACAAGTTGAAGTGATTAGTCTTAACCCTGCTGCTAATATTGTTAGTGCAGCGATTAAGGACGGCTTGTTTTTAGTGATGTGTATTTTGATGTCGGCATCCTGCGTTTTTGGTATTTTAGCAGATAGTGTTCGTTTATTTAACATATTATTAGCTATATTTATGTGGCTTGCCTATGCTCAGGCGCGAAAAGGCTTGCTTGATTCAACACATCTGCGTTCGCTTAGCGGCACCACCTTTGCAATGTACGTTATAAACTATGTTGGGGCAGGACTTGTTGCTTTGAGCGGTGTTATACTATCTTTTGTTTTAGGTGCTTTAGTTCAAGAGCCTATTGCACTTGAAGAAGTTGCAGGACTGCTTGAAACAGAAAATCCAATAATAGCTAAATATATAACAAGCCTTATTGCAAATTTTGGCGGTTTTATTGGTTTTATTATTATCATAATTGCTGTATTGTCGATAGTACTTAATATTTTTAGTTATGGCAAAATACATAAGTTTGCAAAATCAGTTTATCAAAGCATTGATATGAACACTATCGGCTTCCAAAATGTTAAGGTTGCAAAAGTATGGCTTTATATTTTAGGAGTATTTATTGCTGTTTCGGCTGTTTTAAATATGGAAGGTCTTACTTTTTCGGATTTTTCTATTTTAGCCACCGAATTTTGCACTGCACTTTCGGCAATTTTTGCCGCTGTGCTTATTGGCAAATATCTTGAAGAAAAAAATTAACTATAATACAAATAAAAAAACTAACCGTTTGAAAACTCAAATGGTTAGTTTTTTTATAAATCTTTTGTGAAAAAAAGCCAAATTTCGGGTAGACAAAATCGCATTTTTATGCTAAATTATAAGTAACTAACCTTAGTTTTAAAAACCTAATAGGAGTGTTGTTAAAATGATTAAAGCTACAAAGGAATTTTTAGAACAAAATGAAGCATTATATGAACGTCGCAAAGCTGAAATTTTAAACACTAAAGACTGTGTTAAAATTACGGGCACCGCTTATTATGTTGCCAATGACGGTGACGATAATAACGACGGCAAAAGCGAAAATACTGCCTGGAAAACCATAAAAAGAGTGAATGAAGCCGAGCTTTTAGAAGGTGACGGTGTATTTTTTAAGCGTGGAGATTTATTCCGTGGCGGTATTGAAGCGGTATCGGGTGTTACGTATGCGGCTTTTGGTAGCGGTGACAAGCCGAAAATTTATTCGGGACCGCAAAATTTAGCAGATAAAGAGCTTTGGGAATTATATGACAAAGAGCATAATATCTGGAAGCTTAAAATAATGCTACGCGACGTGGGTGTGCTTGTTTTTAATGATGGTGAAGCGCACACAAGAAAAATGATACCTACCTTTAAAGAAGGTAATTTTGTTTTACGTGATAATCCCGACGTTATTTTCGATATGGCTCGCGATATGACAAACGACCTTGACCTTTATTGGCTATATAAGGGTGAATTTAGTGATGATGGTATAGAGCCTACAATTATACTCTATACTCCCGAAACTTTGGGTGAAGTGTATTTGCGCTGTGATAAGGGTAATCCCGCTGAAGTATATTCTTCAATTGAAGCATCATTACGTATTAACGGAATAAGAGTTTCGGGTAAAAGTGACGTTACAGTTGACAACTTGTGCATTAAGCACGTGGGTGCACATGGTGTAGGTGCCGGCGGATTTACAAAGGGTCTTACCGTTACAAACTGTGAATTTGGTTGGATAGGCGGTTCTATTCAGTACTATCACGCTGATAGAAATAATCCAAAAGTATTAGGAAGAATAGTGCGTTACGGTAATGCGGTTGAAATCTATGGCGGTTGTAAGGATTATACGGTATCTAACAACTATATTTATGAAGTATACGATGCAGGTTTAACTTATCAGTTTGGCAGTACCAAAAAGGTTATGATGGAAGATATATTATTTAGTGATAACATCGTTGAAAAATGTGTTTATGCTATAGAATATTGGTTAGGTCAAGCTTGTGAAGATAAGGGTAAGATTAAAAACTGTCTTTTCAAGAATAATATTTTGCGTCTTACAGGCTACGGTTGGGGCAAGCAACGCTACAACCCCGAAACCCCTGCGGCTATGAAAACCTTCTCGGCTCAAAATGCTTCTGAAAATTATGTTGTAAAGGATAATATTTTCGACCGTGGAACGCAAAACTTTTTCCATATAGCAGCCGAGAAAATAGAAGATTGTCCTAAGATGGAAGGCAATACATATATTCAACATCTAAACGGACCTTTGGGCAGATATGGCAGCAATAAGGATACAACTCCTGAGCTTCATATATTTGATATGAACGCCGAGGAAACAATAAATAATCTTTTTGGAGATAAAACCGCAAAGGTATATTATATTGAAGATTAAGAGACACAACCAAAGGAGTAATTAAAATGATTAAGGCAACCAAAGAATTTTTAGAACAAAATGAGGCTTTGTTTGAAAGCCGTAAGGCTGAAATTTTAAACACCAAGGATAATATTAAAATTACAGGTACTGCTTATTATGTGGCGCAAGACGGTGACGATAATAATGACGGTAAAACAAAGGATACCGCTTGGAAAACGCTTAAAAAGGTAAATGATGCCGAGCTTCAATATGGCGATGGTGTATTCTTTAAGCGTGGCGATTTATTCCGTGGTAATTTTGTTGCAAAGCCGGGCGTTACTTACGCGGCTTATGGCGAGGGTGATAAGCCTAAACTTTATTCCGGCGATAAGAATATGGCAGAGGAGAGCCTATGGGAATTATACGATAAAGAACATAATATTTGGAAATATAAAGAAAAAATCCGCGATGTAGGCACACTTGTTTTTGATGATGGTGTTGCTGTGGCTAGAAAGCTTATTCCGAATTTTATAAAAGGAAAGTTTTATCTTCGTGACGATATAACAAAAGAGTTTGTTATGCAACAGGAAATGACACAAAATCTTGATGTTTTTTGTGATTGCAGAAAATGTGTAGAAGGTGAAGAAGTACCGAGAGCGGGCGAATGCCTTGGTGACCTTTATCTTCGTTCTGATAACGGTAATCCCGGTAAGCTTTATACTTCTATTGAGCCTTTATTGCGCTTTAATCTTATTTCGGTTTTAAGCAACCCTAATGTTACAATAGATAATTTATGTATTAAATACGTGGGCGCTCACGGAATAGGCGGCGGCGGATTTGTAAGGGGACTTACCGTTACAAACTGTGAATTTGGTTGGATTGGCGGTGCTATACAATTTTTTGCCCCCTATAACCAAGGTAGAGTAACCCGTTTTGGTAACGCTATTGAAATTTACGGCGGTTGCCTTGATTATAAGGCTAATAATAACTATATCTACCAAATTTATGATGCCGGTATTACTCATCAGTTCAGAGTGACAAGCAAAACTATGATGGAAAACATTGAGTATAAGGGCAACCTTATTGAGAAGTGTGTTTATGGCATTGAGTATTTCTTAGACCAGTTAGAAGGCGAATCTGAAAGCAGAATAAAGAACTGTGTTATGGAGGATAACTTTATTCGTCTTTCGGGTTATGGTTGGGGACAACAACGTCTTGATGTTTCTACTCCCGCCGCTATTAAGAGCTGGAACCATACCAATATGTCACAAGATTTTATAATTAAAAATAATATTTTTGATAGAGGCGAGTATAATTTCTTGCATTTATGCGCCATTACGGATGAGCATTGTGCTACTTTAGATAATAATACCTATATTCAAAGATTAGGCAAGCCGTTGGGTAAATATGGCGGTTATAGTGAAAAAGACCCGCCAATACAAAAATTCGATATGCAAGCAGAAGAAAAAATTAATAATATTTTTGGCGACAAAAACGCTAAAGTCTACTATATCGATTAATAAAAAGGAGTTTATATAGTGATAAAGGCAACAAACGAACTTTTAAACAGTTATGATGAGCTTTTCCAAAAAAGAAAGCTCGAAATAAAAAACACAAAAGATAATCTTAAAATTACAGGAACGGCTTATTATGTTTCGAATAGCGGTGATGATAGTAATGATGGTAAAAGTGAAAGTACCGCTTGGAAAACATTTAAAAAGGTTAATGAAGCCGAGCTAAAAGAGGGTGACGGTGTATTCTTTAAGCGTGGCGACCTTTTTAGAGGTACCCTAGAAGCCAAAACCGGCGTGTCGTACGGTGCGTATGGGGAAGGCGAAAAGCCTAAATTCTATTCTGCCGATAAACCTCTTAACGACAAAAACCTTTGGGAATTATACGATAAAGAGCACAACATTTGGAAGCTTAAAGAAAAAATACTTGATGTTGGTACTATTGTTTTTGATGATGGTAAGGCTCATTCAAGAAAGCTTATCCCTACATATAATGGCGTAAAGTATGTTTGTCGCGATAACACCCAAAAGGATTTCGATGTTAAAACCGAAATGACCAAAGACCTTGACTTGTTCTGGTTTTTTGAGGGTAATTTATCTACTGAACCCAGTAAGGGTGAAAACTTCCCAATACCTACATTTAATGGTGTAAGCGAGGGTGAACTGTATCTTCGTTGTGATGGTGGTAACCCCGCTGAAGTCTTTTCCGAAATAGAACCGTTAGTTCACCGCCATTCTATAAAGGTTGGAAGCAACCGAAATGTTACTGTAGATAATATTTGTATGAAATATATTGGTATGCACGGCGTTTCGGCAGGCGGATATGTTAAGAATCTAACCGTTACTAATTGCGAGTTTGGTTGGATAGGCGGTTGCATTCAAAACTTTGCAGGTTTGGACCCTAACTATCCCGAAGGTAGACGCGGTAGCGTAACTCGTTACGGTAATGCTAT
This sequence comes from Clostridia bacterium, assembly GCA_017403265.1. Lineage (GTDB taxonomy): Bacteria > Bacillota > Clostridia > Oscillospirales > Acutalibacteraceae > UBA737. The sequence continues at coordinate 55,940 of JAFQOJ010000016.1, read as the reverse complement.
TGAAATTTACGGCGGTTGTGACGGCTACTTGGTAGCAAATAATTATATATACGAGGTTTACGATGCCGGTATAACCCATCAAATAACCACAAGTAGCAAAAAAATGCTTGAAAATATTGAGTACCGCGATAACATCTTAGAAAAGTGTGTTTATGGTATTGAATATTTTCTTGACCAAATCGAAGGTGAAAGAGAAAGTTGTATGAAGAATGTATTTATGCGCGATAACTTTATACGTCTTTCGGGTTACGGTTGGGGACAGCAACGTCACAATACCGATACCCCTGCACTTATTAAGGGTTGGAGTTATGTCAATACAGGCGAAAACCAAATAATAGAAAATAATATTTTTGACCGTTCGGCGTATAGAATGCTTCATTTGGTGGCTTTAAAGGATGAGTTTTGCCCCCAAATGAAAAATAACACCTATATTCAACATATAGATGCTACGTTAGGACAATATGGCGGCAACGAAGTAAAAGAACCCGATATTATTAAATTTGACCAAAATGCCGAGCAAAGCATTAAAAACATCTTTGGCGACAGAACCGCAAAAATATATTATATTGAAGATTAAATTTAAAATCAGTCATCTTTCGATGACTGATTTTTTCTTATGCTTTTTTGAAGCATTCAAATATATTGTCTATTCGGTCAGTGTCTTTATTTTTAGTGATTAAGGAAACTAAAGGCACTACTATAAGTGATACCGCCATAGCCGAAACACCTAATTCGGGTGACATTTTAGCGGCAGCTGCAAAGCTATTGTTAAGGGTTATTACAAGGGTGGGAATACCTACAGATAAAAGACCGCAAACCATACCTGAAATAGCACCGATTTTGGTGATTTTCTTTGAAAACAGTCCCCAAATGTAAGGCCCTATAAAGCATCCCGAAACTACACCCCAGGAAAACGACATAAGGTTTACGATTATCGGAATGTTTTGTGTTGCAAAGATAAACGAGCAGACTACAAATAAAAGGCAGAACATACGGGTTAAAACCATTTGGTTTGCAGGCTTTATTTCTTTTTTTATTAAAGAGGGGATAAGGTCAACCGAAACAGCAGAAGCTGAGGTTAAAACCACTGCTTCCAAGGTAGACATTGAAGCCGATAATAATAAAATCATAATAACGGCTAAAAGAATTATACCAAGAGTACCGTTACCTAAAACCTTCATAAGTACGGAGGGGATAACGGCGTCAACACCGCCTTCGGGCAGTTGTCCGTCTAAAATAAGGCGTGATGTAGAGCCAACAAGATATGCGCCGCAACCGATAATGAGACAGAAAATTGTTGAAATTATTGTACCGCGCTTAATGGCAGAAGTATCCTTAACAGCGTAGAATTTACCTATCATTTGCGGAAGTCCCCAAGTACCGAAGCTTGTAAGCATAATATTAAAACAAAGGAATTTAAAGGAAGAACCGCCGAAAATACTTGTAAGCTGGCTTCCAGTAATGAAATTTGGGTCGCCTTCTACCGATTGGAAACGGCTCAAGTTTTCAATAAGACCTGTAAAGCCGCCAACCTTGTCATTATTTAATACTGTTGCAATAAGGCAAATAATGCCAACAATCATAATTACGCCTTGAATAAGGTCTGTATAAGCGGTGGCAATAAATCCGCCCGCTACAAGATAAATTGCAGTAAGGGTTGCAATTATAAGCATCCATACCCAACTGTCTATCGATGGGAACACTGCGCCAAACAATGCGCCCAAGCCCTTATAAACTGCAGCAGAGTATGGGACTAAGAATATAAATATAATTATTGATGCAAAAAGCTTCATACCTTTTGAATCGTACCGTTTTTCAAAGTATTCCGACATGGTTTTGGAATTTAGCTTTGCGGTCATAAGTCTTGTACGGCGGGCTAACAAAAGCCAGGACGGTAGGCAGCCTAAAAGCGCATTACCTACACCAATCCATATAGCGCCTATACCTATATTCCAACCGTGCTGTCCGGCATATCCCACAAAAACCACGGCAGAAAAATACGCTGTACCATATGAAAAGGCTGAAAGCCAAGGGCCTATATTTCTGCCTCCTATAAGGAAGCTGTCAAGTGTTTTGGATTTACCGTAGCTTACAAGCCCTATAACTGCCATTGTTATGGCATAAAGGCACAAAGCTATAACAGTATAAAGTTGTGCTGTTGTCATAATTTGTTTCTCTCCTTTAAAGCGTTAAAGTGTAAACCGTAAATATATATTAACACTTTAAAGCGTTAAAGTCAACACTTTTTTGAAAATTTCTTAATTTTTTGGAATTTATTAAATATATTAATAAATTTCCACCCGCATATGATATTCACCCCAAAAGTGTCTAACTTTTGGGGTGAATATCATATGACCGCTTGTTTTTACTTATCATAAAATTAATCCAAAGTGTATTTAGATTTATACATATTGTAATCTTGTATAAACTCGTCGTTGGCAGAATATTTAATAGCATTAAGATATTTGTGAGTATCAAGCTTATCGCTCGGTAGCTGCATAGTATAAACAGCTATGTTAGAGCAATGGTCTGAAACACGTTCAAAGTTATTCAAAATGTCGGTGAATATAAAGCCAAGTTCAATAGTACATTCGTTGTTTTGAAGTCTTTGGATGTGCAATGCTTTTAGTTGCTCCTGAAGCTTGTCTATAACCTGCTCAAGCGGCTCTACATGGGAAGCGGATTCAGAATTGTCATTAACAAAAGAGTCAATAGCAAGGCTTGTGATTTCTTTTACTGCATCGCCTATAATACCAATTTCATGATTGCCTTCAGGTGAGAATGAAATTCCCTTTGTATGCATTTCTTCAGCAAGCGTACATATATTCAGCGCGTGGTCGCCTATGCGTTCAAAGTCGCCTATACTGTGAAGCATACGGGCAACGCTGTGCGATTCATTTTCGGAAAGCTTGTTGTTACTCAGCCTTACAAGATAAGTACCAAGCTTGTCCTCATATTTGTCGCTCAAATTTTCTTCTTCGCGTATTTGTTCAACGGTGTATTGCTGATAATTGAATATAAGGTCAATAGCCTTGCGAAGAGATTTACGGGTAAGCTCTGCCATTTCGTTTGTAAGACGTCGGCACTCCGAAATTGCAAGCGGAGAGTTGTTGAAAATACGCTCGTCCAAAAATACGGTATGCTGTTTTTCCTCCCTATCGGGAATAACCCATTCGCAAAACTTAATAAGCGGTTTTTTAATAGGAAGTAGGATTACGGTGTTTATAAAGTTGAAAAGTGTGTGAACTATTGCAACCCCCACCATAGCAATTTCTGTTGTGAGAATGCTTAGGCCGAACGCTTTTAGGATATAAAGAATAACCATACAAAGCAATGAGCCGAAAACATTAACGAAGAAATGCATAACAACAACGCGCTTAGCGTTTTTGTTAGTGCCTATACTACCTATAAGTGCGGTAACGCAGGTACCTATATTAGCACCAAGTACTAAGGGTATTGCCATTTCCCAGGTAATACCGCCCGAAAGCGCCAGAGCCTGAACAATACCTATTGTAGCCGCAGAAGACTGAATAACACCTGTAAATGCGGTAGAAATAAGCAGCGCTATTATCGGGCTTTTAAGGGTTGCAAGAAAAGTGTCAAAGCCGGGAAGAGTACGAACACTTAGCATAGAATCGCTCATAAGATCCATACCGCAAATAAGAATAGCAAAACCAATAAAAACATTGCCTAAGTCCTTCTTTTTGTCGCTTTTTGTGAACATCTGCATAGCAATGCCTATAAAAGCGAGTATCGGTGCAAAAACGCTAGGGTTTAAAATTTCGATATACCATTTACCTTCAAGACCTGCAAGGCTTAAAAGCCAAGCGGTAAGGGTGGTGCCTACATTAGAGCCCATAATCATACCGAAGGTGTTGCCAAACTCAACAAGACCCGAGTTTACAAGACCTACGAGCATAACAGTCATAGCTGATGACGACTGTATAGCAACGGTGATGCCTGCGCCTAAAAAGAAGCCCAAAAAATCGTTAGCGGTAACCTTTTTCATGGTGCGCTCAAGACCGCCGCCTGCCATGGTTTCAAGGCCGCCCGACATTACATTCATACCGAAAAGAAAGAAGGTAAGACCTAAAAGAAGGGGTACAATCATTGTGGTTACAATAGCCATATATGTTCTCCTTATGAATCAACTAAGGGGTTAGAATTCCAATGCTTTTTCAATATATTCTTTAACTTCAGCTATAGGCATACGAACAGACTCCATAGTGTCGCGGTTGCGGACTGTAACACATCCGTCTTCTTCTGACTCAAAGTCGTAGCAAATAGAGAACGGAGTACCGATTTCATCTTGACGGCGATAACGCTTGCCGATAGAGCCTGCATCGTCAAAGTCTACATTAAAGTATTTAGAAAGATTAGCGTAAACTTCGCCTGCTTTTTCACTTAATTTTTTAGAAAGCGGTAAAACCGCAGCCTTAAAGGGAGCCAAAGCAGGATGTAAGCGTAGTACAACACGAACATTATCTTTTTCGTCAAGCTCTTCATCGTAAGCGTTGCAAAGGAAGGCTAAAAGCACGCGATCGGCACCCAAAGAAGGTTCAATAACATAAGGAACATATTTTTCGTTTGTTTCGGGGTCAAAGTATTCCATACCTTCGCCCGAATGATTAGCGTGCTGGGTTAAGTCGTAATCGGTACGGTCAGCAACACCCCATAATTCGCCCCAACCAAACGGGAATAAGAATTCAAAATCGGTAGTGGCTTTAGAGTAGAAGCAAAGCTCATCTTTATCGTGGTCGCGAAGACGAAGGCTATCCTTATCTATACCTAAGTTCAAAAGCCAGTCGCGGCAGTAGCTGCGCCAGAAGTCAAACCATTCAAGGTCAGTACCGGGCTTACAGAAAAATTCAAGCTCCATTTGCTCAAACTCACGGGTACGGAAAATAAAGTTACCGGGTGTGATTTCGTTTCGGAAGGATTTACCTATTTGTGCTACACCGAAAGGAATTTTTTTACGGCTTGTGCGCGCAATATTTTTAAAGTTCACAAAAATACCCTGTGCAGTTTCAGGGCGAAGGTATAAAGTAGAAGTGCTGTCTTCGGTAACGCCCTGAAAGGTTTTAAACATAAGGTTAAATTTGCGGATGTCGGTAAAATCGTGCGAGCCGCAGTCGGGGCAGGCAATACCGTGTTCTTTTATGTATTCAGCCATTTCGCTATCGCTCATAGCGGCAGGGTTGTCTGATAAACCGTTTACCGCAACATAGTCTTCAATAAGCTTGTCGGCTCTGTGACGGGTTTTGCAGTTTTTACAGTCCATAAGCGGATCGGAAAATCCACCTAAGTGACCCGATGCTACCCAGGTTTCAGGATTCATAATAATTGCGCTGTCAAGACCTACATTGTAAGGACATTCCTGAACGAACTTTTTCCACCAAGCCTTTTTAATATTGTTTTTTAATTCAACACCCAAAGGGCCGTAGTCCCAGCTGTTTGCAAGTCCACCGTAAATTTCACTGCCTGCGTATACAAAGCCGCGACCCTTTGCAAGTGTTACAATAGTTTCCATTTGTTTTTGTGAGTTTTCCAAGATAAATTCTCCTTTTGACATTGTGAATATAAATTATTCCATTATATATAATAATATAAAAAAATTGTTTAAAAGTCAACACTTGACATATTTTAATATATAGTTTATACTCTAATAATAGAATTAACGGAGGTATTTAAAATGGATAAAAGAGTTATTAAGCTTCACAATGTTGATTTTGATGACCTTATTAAAACCATCGAGGAGTGTAAAGGTGACGTTTATCTTGAAACTATTGATGGAGATGTTTTGAATTTGAAGTCAAAGCTTTGCCAAATGTTAGGTCTTAGCACAATTTTCAGTAATACCGAAGTTGCTGAAGCAACCTTGCGTTGCGCTAATCCCGATGATGAGACTTTGCTTTTCAGATTTAATCTTTACGGTGAAGTGCCCGAGAAGGAGTAAAAAATGGCAGAAAAATTTTTAGAATATATGGGAAAACCGCTTGTAAGAAGCGGTGATGAAATTTACTACGGTGATATGAACGACAACCATATTGTAAAGTTTACAATACTTTCAAAGGATACCGATGATAATCCTAATAAAATCAATATTAAGCTTTTGAAAAGTGATACCGAGCTTAATGAAAAGGATCGTATAGTAAAGGAAAGCACAAAAAGTACTATGTTTGAAGCACTTGATGTAGGTTTTGTATGGCTTGACAGAGCGCTTAAGTAATATGGGGCTTGTTTTTACCAAATTCAACCAAACAGTAAAACACCGCAGACTGTTAAAAAGAGTCTGCGGTGTTGTTTTATTTTTATTATTTAAACATTGTATCAAATACATCTTTTAAGTATGCTGACGGTGATATACCTGCTTTAGTGGGTACATAGAAAATGCAGTAGCATAAAATTGTCAATCCTACGAGCAGAATGATTGAAATTATTAGCATCCAAATATTAAATGCTGAAGATTTTTCTTCGGCTGAATCTATATAATAGTCGCCATCGTCATAGTAATCATTATCCTCTGAATCGGTAGCGTCGGTAAAGGTGTCGGTAAACAGTTGCTCATCTTCGGAGTAATAGCCTGTGTCGATGCCGTCTTGAGCGTCGGTATCATAATCTTCGTCTGTTATAAGTGCGTCGCTTTCGGTGTCGGGTGTGTTTTCTTCGATGTCATCTGTCTCAGCTTCGGGAAGGTCTTGGTCTGTTATAATCTCGGTATGAGATGGAGCATCATCATTACCTGATGCTATTTCTTTAATATATGGATGTATAAGATTTTTCATAAGCGTTTTTCTTACCGCTTGATTGTCGGTAAGTACAATAAGGCTTTGAGGACCGCTTTCTATAATGCAGCCACCAAAAATACCGTCTTCGGTTACAAGCGGCAAAGAGCCTTTTATAACTGTTATTTCGGTATCGCTTGCAATATTGTATTGGCTGTTGTCAATCGTTTCGGTATCAGAGCCTATGGCGGATGCTACAGTTTTAAATATATTATTTTCGCCGAAAAGTGAAGTGGTAACAATTATAACGCGGCTACGGGATACTGCGCGCGACAAAGATAATAAGAGTGATTTTTTATCCGAGCATTTATCGTTGAATAAACGCATTCTGCAGCAACCGCAAAGGTTGAATTCAAGCTCGAAATCGGAGGCTGTATCATAGTAGATTATGTCCGTTTTAAAATTTTCTAACATTTTGCTTCTCCTTAAGTTAAACGATTTATTACTAAATTTAAAATTTCATATACAGCATTCTCGCGTACATAATTTCGGTTGCGAGGTTCTATATTAAGCTTTTTGGCTTCGGTTTTGCCGTTAAAACTTGAGGCTATAAAAACTGTGCCTGCTGAGTAGCCGTCCTGTGAATCGGGACCCGCAACACCTGTTACCGAAACACCTATATCCGCACCTGATAGCCTGCAAATATTTTCTGCCATCTGCTTTGCGGTATCGTGACTTACGGCACCTACAGTATCGAGTGTTTGATTTTCTACATTTAAAATTTCATTCTTTATTCGGTTAGAATAGGTGACAAGCCCCATTTCAAAAACCTTAGAAGCGCCCGAAACTGCGGTTATATATGTAGATACCATACCGCCTGTGCAGGACTCTGCAGTAGCAATTTTAAGATTTTTTTGTTTTAAAAGCGCAACTACCTTTTCGGCTTTATTTAGAATTTCGGAATTCAAAATTTAAAACCTCTCAGTCTATATAGGTATAAAGAGTTTCGCTAATGGCTTTTTCAATTAAAGTATCAATCTCTAAACCGCTTTCAGCCTCACTGCAAGACTCTAGTGTGGGGCGAGTTTTGGGATGTTTAGGGGTAAATACCGTACAACAGTCTTCATAAGGTAAAATAGAAGTTTCAAAGGTGTCGATATTACGGGAAATAGTGACAATTTCTTCTTTATCCATACCGATTAATGGACGAAGCACAGGAATATTTGCAACTGCATCGGTTGTTACAAGGGCAGGTAAGGTCTGGCTTGCAACCTGGCCTAAGCTTTCGCCTGTGATAAGTGCTAAGCTGCCCGATTCACGCGCTATTTTTTCTGCTATACGCATCATCATACGGCGCATAATAAGGGTAAAGTATTCTTCGGGGCAATTATTTGCAATTTCATCCTGAATTTCGGTAAAGGGTACTATTGCAAGGTTTATACAGCCACTATAGCGTGCTACTTTAGAGAGTAAGGTTTTAACCTTCATTTCGGCACGTGGGCTTGTATACGGCGGGCTTGCAAAGTGTATGGCATTTAGCCTAAGACCTCGTTTTGCCATAGTCCAAGCGGCAACAGGGCTGTCAATGCCGCCCGAAATTAAAATAGAAGCAATACCTGCGGTGCCAACAGGTAAACCGCCTGCGCCTTGTATTTGTTCAGCGTGAACATAAGCATTAGTATCGCGTATTTCAACAAAAACCGTAATATCAGGGTTATGAACATCAACCTTTAAATGATGGTATTTTGAAAGAATAACACCGCCTAATTCACGGCAAATTTCCGGCGACTTTAAGGGGAAACGCTTATCGGCGCGCTTAGCTTCAACCTTGAAGGTTTTTACATTTTCTAAGGTCGATTTGAGATATTCGGGGGATTTTTCCAAAATATCCGTCATATCCTTTTCACAAACAAGCGCACGGCTAAAGCCCGCAATACCGAATATTAATTTTACGCGGTTTAGCGCTTCATGGAAATCAAAAGCCTCTTCTTTTGGCTCAATATAAATAGCCGATTGAGCCTTTCTTATTGTAACTTCACCCAAACTTTTTAATCTGCGGCGAATATTTTTAATAAGTATATCTTCAAAGTTACAGCGGTTAAGACCTTTAAGGGCTAATTCGCCGTTTTTAATAAGTATAATTTCTTTCATTTTATGCCTTTCTGAGTTTTTTTGTAGCGTTTATAAGCTCGTTTACAAGCGTATCAACATCCGACTTTGTATTAAAACGGGAAAAGCTGATACGAATAGCCGAGTCAATCGCCCTATTATCCTTGCCCATTTCCTTTAAAACATAGCTTACATTACCTTTAGAGCAGGCGCTTCCGCTTGAAATAAAAATATTTTTACTTTCTAAAAAGTGTAAAACCGTTTCAGAACGATAGCCGTTTAGAGAAATGTTTAAAACGTAAGGGAGAACGTTTTGGTTGGAATTTATTGTGGCAAAACCCGTATTTTCTAAAAGCTTTACAGTATAATCGTATAAATCTTTTTGGATGTTAAGCTGATTTTTCAGATTCGGCAACGACTCTATTGCACCCTGCAGTGCACAGATAAGCGGAACTGACTCTGTACCTGAACGCATACCGTTTTCCTGACCACCGCCGAAAAGCAGGGGAGAGATATGCGTTTTTTGTGAGCAATACAAAAAGCCTATTCCCTTTGGCGCGTGAATTTTATGTCCGCTTGCCGTCAGTAAATCCACACCCAAAGACTTAACATTTATAGGCATTTTGCCATAGGCTTGTACCGCATCGCAATGGAAAAAAGCGTTTTTTGAAAGTTTATGAGTAAGCTCACACGCTTCCTTTACAGGCTGTATCGCGCCTGTTTCGTTATTAACAAGCATTATGCTTACAAGTACGGTTTTATCGTTAAGTGCGTTTTCTAAATCAACTAAATCTATTACACCGTTTGCTTTCGGTTTTAAATAAATTACTTGAAAGCCAAAATCTTCTAAAGCTTTTACCGCATTCAGCACCGACGGATGCTCTATAGAAGTGGTAATAATGCGGTTGCCGCGGTTTTTACGGTGTAGGGCTGACATTATTGCAGTATTATTGGCTTCGGTGCCGCAGGATGTGAAAATAATCTCTTTTTGAGAAGCCGAAATAGAGCTTGCAACACACTGTCTGGCATTATCTACCGCAATTTCGGCATGCATACCTAAAGTATGTAAAGAGGAGGGGTTGCCCCAATTTTCTATTAGCGCCTTATTCATATATTCTATTGCTTTTTCACAAGGTTTTGTGGTTGCGCTGTTGTCAAGATAAACTATATAGGTACACCTCCAAAATCATATACACAAAAATTATACTATACCACTACGAAAATTTCAACCGCTATCATAAATATTTCTTTAATAAAATATTATATTTTAAGGAATAGGGATGATGTATGAAAGATTTTTTACTTTTTTTGGAAAATTTAATATCAGGAATGCTACCGCTTACATTTTTGGTGCTTGCAGGCGCTATTTTTACATATAAAACCAAAGCGGTGCAGTTTAGAAGATTTTTTGCATCATTAAAATTTTCGCTCTCTCAAAAAAGCACTCAAGAAGACGGTATTTCCGCTAAGGGCGCAATATGTAATTCTCTTGCGGCAACCGTGGGAACGGGTAATATTGCGGGGGTGGCGGCGGCAATTACGGTAGGTGGTGCGGGCGCGGTTTTTTGGATGTGGGTAAGCGCCTTTTTTAGTATGGTAATAAAGGCGGTGGAAATTACGGTGGCGGTGCTATACCGTAAAAAAATAGGACAAGAGTATATCGGCGGACCTATGTACTATATAAAGGAAAAAATGGGTAAGGCGGGAGGCTGTCTTTCGGCAATTTTTTCAATTTCCTGTATACTGAGTACCTTTACAACAGGAAACATAACACAAATTAATGCTTGTGTTTCGGTTGCGACTCAAAACGGTTTTATAAAATTTTTAATAGGTTTAGGCTTTGCTCTAGTAGTTGCTTTTGTAATAATAGGTGGTGCTAAAAAAATCACTAAATTTACAACGGCGGTACTGCCTTTAATGGCCGTTTTATATATTGTTTTTTGTTTAAGCGTAATTATTAAAAATATAAGCCTTATTGACGACGCCTTTTTTAGCATTATAAAGGGTGCATTTAAGCCTTCTGCTGTAACAGGCGGTGCGGTAGGCAGTTTATATACTACCGTTATAACAGGTGCGCAAAAGGGGGTATTTTCTAACGAAGCAGGGCTTGGAACTTCGGGTTTAGCACACGCTATGGTTAAAAAGGCAAGTCCCAAAACCCAAGGTCTTTTCGGTATGTTTGAGGTTTTTGTAGATACATTGCTTATTTGTACTCTGACGGCATTGACAATTCTTTTAAGCGGGGTTATTATAGATTATAACAGTGTAGCTTCGAGTGAGCTTGTAAATGAGGCTTTATCGTTTACTTATGGGGCTTTTTCAAAGCCGATACTTACGGTAATGCTATGCCTTTTTGGTATTTCAAGTATACTGGGTTGGGCAAATTACGGTATTACGGCGAGCCGATTTTTAATTGGCAAAAAGGGAGAGCGGATATTTGTTTTGGTTTATCCGTTATTTTGTATTGTGGGCGCTTTAATAAGCGTGAGTGCAGCTTGGCGAATAGCCGAATTTTTTAACGGAATAATGCTTATTATAAACATATTTGCGATTATTTATTTGTCTAAAAATGCGGTTTTACAATTAGAGGAGAGCAGTAATGATAAAAAGGATAGAAAAATTACAAAATCAGTTAGAAAAACATGAAGCGGCGCTAATAACAGGAGGTTCTAATCGTTTTTATTTAACAGGGTTTCATTCTTCCGCAGGTCTAATACTTATTACATGTGAAAAAGCAGTTTTTTTAATAGATTTTCGTTATTACGAAAAGGCAAAAGCGGTTGTAAAAACGGTAGAGACGGTGCTTTCGGAGAACGCTTACAAGCATGTATTAGAAATACTTAAAAAGGAAAACATTAAGGAACTCTTATTAGATACTGATGAAGTAAATATGGATACTTTTGTAGCCCTTAAAGCTGTATTAGAAGGGGTAGAGATTTTAGAGAGCAATAAAATCAGTAATGCGCTTAAAGAGCTAAGGGCAATTAAAGATAGCAAAGAAATCGAGTTTATAAAATCCGCGCAGGCTATTACCGATAAAGCTTTTTCTTACATTTTAGAGCGGATAAAAATAGGCAAAACCGAAAATGAAATTGCACTAGATTTAGAATTTTTTGCAAGGCAAAACGGAAGCGAAGGTGTAGCATTCGATTTTATTGTGGTATCGGGCGAAAATTCGTCCCTACCACACGGAGTACCTACAGACCGACAACTTAAAGCGGGCGATTTTATTACAATGGATTTTGGTGCTAGGTGGGGTGGCTACTGTTCGGATATGACGCGGACTGTAGCGCTTTCTAATGTAAGTGAAGAGCAAGAAAAGGTTTATAATACGGTGTTACAATCGCAAAAAATGGCGCTTGAAAAAATAAAAGCGGGAGCGGTTTGTAAGGAAGTAGACGCAGTAGCGCGCAATTTTATAAATAAAGATTTTAAAGGCGCCTTCGGGCACGGACTAGGTCATTCCTTAGGTATTGATATTCACGAATGTCCCTCTTTTAATACACGCGATAATACCGTTTTAAAAAGCGGTATGGTATTAACCGTAGAGCCTGGTATTTATTTAGAAAATAAGTTTGGCGTTAGAATAGAGGATACCGTAATAGTAACAAATGAGGGTTATGAAAATATAACCAAAAGCCCGAAAGAATTAATGATTTTATAATAATACAAAAGCCACAGATTAGGTTTAATCTGTGGCTTAAATTATTAAATTAATTTTCTTGTTTTGAAACTTTAATTTTCTTTTTGTTGGCAATAGCTTCCTTTAAAAGAGTGAAAAGTAAAGCCGAAAGCGGCACACTTAAAAGTACTCCTAAAATTCCGCCTATGTTGCCGCCTATAAGCACGGCGCTTACTACCATAATGGAGGGTAGTCCTACAGCTTTCCCTACAACCTTTGGATAAATAACATTACCCTCAATTTGTTGAAGAATTAGTATAAACAGAATGAAGAAAAGCGCTTTTATAGGATTGGTAATAACTATTAAAAGGGCACCAATTACAACACCCACTATAGCGCCTACTATAGGTACTAATGAAGATACCGCAATTAAAACCGATATAATAGCGGCATTCGGGAAGCGGAAAATAAGCATACCTATATAACAAAGCACACCTAAAATTACCGATTCGGTAAGCTGACCGCCGATAAAACGCGAAAACGATTCGGACGCGTGAGAGGATATATAATAAACCGTTTTTGAGAATTTTTTGGGAATAAATGAATTGATAACCTTTTTTAAGAATCTGCCTATGCGTTCTTTTTGGGCTAAAATATAAACCGAAATAATTATGCTGAAAACGGTATCGTATAGTCCCCCTACAACTGATGAAGTGATGTTGGCGGCACCGTTTACTATCGTGTTGGAATAGTCGCTTAAAAGATTTTGAAGAGTGTTAACTGTAGCATTTATATCAAAATTGATTGTGGGGATTTTATTTTCGGCTATACCGAAGTTAGAGAGTATTCCTACAACCCACTCGCGAGCATCCTTTAAAAAGGATGGCAGAGATTTTACAACAAAAATAACTGTATCAATAAGGTCAGGGATAATTACCAAAACCAATAGTGAGATAATGCCAATTGCAAGAAGGTAGGTAAGCACCAAACATAATGGACGCTTGATTTTCCTAACAAATTTGTGCTTTGCCTTATCAAAAAAGAAAAAAACCTTAGTTTCAAGAACACGCAATAGCACATTGAGAATAAATGCTATACATAATGCGGCAACTATAGGGCTTATATAGGAAAACAGCTTAGCTAAAAAGCCGATTACCATACCCATATTAAATACAGCCCATATTATAATTGCAGATAAAAATACCAAGAGTAGTATTTTTTTAATGGTTTTACTATTTAGTTCCATATTTATTCTCCAGATTTATTTTTATTGTTTACGGGGTGAAGGTTTGCGTTTGCACTTGCATCAAAGCCTTCTGTGCTTTCTTTCATAAACAAAACCTTAAAGGTTAAAATAAGTAGCTTTATATCCTGTATTATTGAATAGGTTTCAATGTAAATAAGGTCCATATTAAGCTTGTCCTTAGGGCTTGTGTTATACTTTCCGTATAGCTGAGCATAGCCTGTAATACCGCCTTTTACCTTGTGCCTTAGTTCAAACTCGGGATATTCTTTAGAATACTCGTATACATTTTCAATTCGCTCGGGTCTGGGGCCTACAAGCGACATATCCCCCTTAAGAACATTTATAAGCTGGGGCAATTCGTCAATACGGCAAGCACGGATAAATTTACCAACCTTAGTTATGCGGTCGTCATCTTTTTCGGCTTTTTTTGCACCGTCTTTATCCGCGTCAACCACCATAGAGCGAAACTTCAAAACATTGAATATTTTACCGTCTTTAGTAATGCGGTTTTGGGTAAAGAATATCGGTCCGCCGTCGTCAAGCTTAATTGCCAAAGCAGTAAAAAGCATAAATGGACTTGCAATTATAAGTGCCAAAGCAGAAATTACTATATCCATAATTCTTTTTATAATCTTTTGCTCGGTGGTAAGGCCGCGGTTACGGCTCATAATAACGGGGGTATCGCCTATTTGAATTTCGTAGCTGTGGTTGATAATAATATCGGTTATGGCAGGTAGCATATATATTCGCTTGCCCGATGCATAACAGTAAGCGTATATCTCTTTTTCAATATTTTTATCAATATCGCAAATTATAACACCTTCATAAGGAGTGATTGCTTTTTTAATTTTTTCAATAGTGGTTGTATTGGCATTAACACCGCGCTCAATCTTAAAGCGTTCGGGTATATGGCTCATACGGTTTATAAGCTTAAAGCCTGTAGCGTCATCACCGAAAACCGCAACCAACTTTCTTGCAGGGTATAGCTTAAAATAAACAGTGTTGGCACAAACACAGCCTATAAACGCAATAGCAATTTGAGTTAAAACATTTAAAGCCAAAGGCGCGATTTTAACCATTTCACGCGCTATAAGGCTTAGCTCTAAATACATAAGGAAGTTTGTAATAATAATTGATAGCGAAAAGCTGTATACAAGCTCATGTATGCGGTAAATGCCTATTTTAAAAGCACTATAAAGCGAACAGAAAATCACCAAGATAAACACAAATGAAAAGATAACAACATAGTTACCGTTACGGCTGAAAAGCGAATCGGTATAGTTTGTTACCCAAACTTGAATAAAAGAAAAGGTGATTGATGCGATAATCAGAGCTTTAATAATGTTCATTACCGTTTTGCGAAAGACTACAAGACTGTTCAAGGGTTTTCACATCCTTTTATTTGAAAAGATTAAGCTTTGTAATTTTTTTACTTTTAAGAGCTAAATAAAGCGGTAAGCCTAAACCGTAGCAGGCGATAAGCTGACCTACGCCTACTTCTATTGCCGAAATAATAAACCCGTAGAAAGAATACCCTTCGCCCAAGAAGAATACCGCAATTTCAAAACCGATTAAAAGGGCGTTTATTACAATAGGCGGCAATAGCGCTAAAAACGGAAGCTTTTTAAAGGTTATATCCTTTAAAAAATAGGTTAAAAGCGCAGCTAAAAAGGTTGCAAAGGAGCCAAAAATCATATCAAGCGGGTTAAATGAGCCGATATTGGCAATAAAACAACCTACAGTAAGGCCTGGGATTGCCGCGGGGGTGAATATTGGTAAAATTGTAAGCGCTTCCGAAAAGCGCACCTGTATAGGCCCGTAGGATAGCCCGAAAAACGAGCCAAGATACGTAAGCGCAGCATAAATAGCGGCAATAAAAGCTGCCGTTATAATATATTTCAAACGAGCTTTTTGTTTACTCATACATTTACATCCTTTAGCTTTTAAGGTTATTATATACCAATTAGTAAAATAATGCAATTGTTTAAATGTAAATATTTGCTCAAATGGTAGTATTTAGAAACTATTATCGGTTAAATATAATTTTATTTATAATAATATTATAATTCTCTTGACTTTAGTGCGCTAATGTGCTAACATAGTAAACATATTAAAAAAGAAGGATGTATTTATTATGAATTTACATTCAAAATCTATGGACAGATTATTTGAAACAATTTTAAACCTTAAAACAGTTGAAGAGTGCTATTTATATTTTGAAGACCTTTGCACAATAAAGGAATTGCAAGATTTGTCTCAAAGGCTTGATACCGCAATTCTTTTGGATAAAGGTGTGAATTATCAAACGATTTCTAAAGATGTAGGGGTTAGTACAGCTACTATCGGTAGAGTGAGTAAATGCCTTAAATATGGTAGCGGCGGTTACCGTAAAGCGATTGACAGTCTTAAAAAGGAGAAATAATGCGTTATGGATTTAACTCTTAAATACGAAGAAAGCACCGTTTTTGCACTTCGTTCTTTATACAGTAAATACGGCTATTCACAATATAAGATGAATAAGTTTGAAGAATACGACCTTTATGTAAAAAATAAAGATTTCCTTATTTCTGACAGTGTAATAACCTTTACCGATACTAACGGCAAGCTTATGGCATTAAAGCCTGATGTTACTTTGTCTATTGTTAAAAACAGCAAGGATGTAAAGGGTTACGTAGAAAAGCTTTACTATAACGAAAATGTATACCGCGTTTCTAAGGGCAGCAAAACCTTTAAAGAAATAATGCAGGTTGGTCTTGAGTGTATTGGGGATATTGACGCTTATTGTATTAGTGAAGTAATATCTCTTGCAGCAAAGAGTCTTAAAGAAATTAACAAAAATTCTGTTTTAAGTATTTCGCATTTGGGTATACTTTCTGCCGTTTTAGATTCGGCAAATGTTACTCCTTTCATAAAGAGCGATATAATCAAGTGCATTGAAGAAAAAAATGAGCACGAATTAAAAAAGCTTTGTAAGGAAAACGGAATAGATGATGCCACTGCGGTTATTTTAAGTAATTTTATTTCAATTTACGGCAGTCCTGATACGGTTTTGCCTGAAATTAAAAAATTGAGCAATAACAGTGAGTATTTATCTGCAGTAAACAATCTTGAAAATATTTTAAGCCTTATTGAAGAAAATGAAATTAAAGATATGCTTCAAATAGATTTTTCTGTTGTAAGCGACGCAAAGTATTATAACGGAATTGTTTTTAAAGGCTTTATTGAAAAAATACCTAACAGTGTGCTTTCGGGCGGACAGTATAACGCTTTAATGCAAAGAATGGGCAAGAAATCGGGTGCGATAGGCTTTGCTATATATCTTGATATGCTTGACCCCTTAAAAACAAACGATAGCGAGTTTGAGCAGAATATTATAGTTTTATATGATGAAGCAACCGATATTTCGGCTCTTAAAAAGTTTACAGACGGGCTTGTTGCTAAAGGCAACCGTGTATCAGCTCAACGCTTTGTACCTGATAAACTTACATACCGTCAGCTTATTAACTTTAAAAACGGAGAGGTGGAAATAATTGAAAACAATGCTTAATGTGGCTTTGCCGAAAGGTAGACTTGGCGAAAAGGTTTATGCTATGTTTGAAAAGGCTGGCTTTGAGTGTCCTTCCATTAAAGAACAAAACCGCAAGCTTATATTTGAAAATGAAGCGGCAGGGGTTAGATACTTTTGGGTAAAACCCTCTGATGTACCGATTTATGTAGAGCGCGGTGCGGCAGATATAGGTGTTGCGGGCAAGGATATTTTGCTTGAATATAATCCAGATATTTATGAGCTTTTGGATCTTAATATGGGTAAATGCAAAATGGCGGTTGCGGCTAAAAAGGATTTTAGGTACAACAGTCAAAAAACCTTAAAGGTTGCTACCAAATTTGCCAATATAGCTCAAAATTATTACACTTCTTGCGGCAGAGATATTGATATAATTAAATTAAACGGCTCAATAGAAATTGCGCCTATTTTAGGGCTTTCGGATGTAATAGTAGATATTGTTGAAACAGGTACAACACTTAAAGAAAACAATTTAGAGGTTATAGAAACGGTTGTACCCATAAGCGCAAGACTTATTGCAAACAAAACCGCCTTTAAATTTAAAGCAGCGGCAATAGAAAAATTAAAATGTGAACTTGAAGCTCAGGTGGAGGCGGCAAAATGATTAAAATTTTAAATTACAACGAGGTGCAAAGTAGCGAAATATTCGCCCGAAGCGAAGCTACCGCAAATGTAGAAGATATTGTAACCGGAATTATTGCGAATGTAAGAAAAAACGGCGATAAAGCGCTTTATGAATACTGTGAAAAGTTTGATAAAGCGACTCTTAGCTCTTTACAGGTTACCGAAAAAGAGATTGACGAAGCGTTCGCTTTGGTTGACAGTGAGTTTATTGAAATAATTAAAAAGGCAAAGGAAAATATAATAGCCTTTCACCAAAAGCAAAAGCGCAACAGCTTTATTATAAATGAAACCGAGGGTGTGGTAATCGGTCAAAAGGTTATCCCCATAGACAAGGTTGGTCTTTATGTGCCTGGTGGCACTGCGGCATATCCGTCAACCGTGCTTATGGATTCTATCCCTGCAAAAATTGCAGGATGCAAGGAAGTTGTAATGGTAACACCACCAGGTAAGGACGGTAAGGTAAACCCTGTTATTTTGGCGGCGGCTAAAATTGCAGGTGTAGATAAAATCTTCAAGGTGGGCGGTGCTCAGGCGGTAGCAGCACTAGCTTACGGCACCGAAAGTATCCCCGCTGTACATAAAATAGTAGGCCCAGGTAATGCCTTTGTTGCCGAAGCTAAAAGACAGGTTTTCGGTGTAGTTTCTATAGATATGATTGCGGGTCCGAGTGAAATTTTAATTGTAGCTGACGGTACTTGTAATCCTAAGTTTGTAGCGGCAGATTTACTTTCTCAAGCAGAGCACGATAAAATGGCAAGCGCAGTTTTGGTTACCGATTCTAATGAATTGGCAATTAAAGTACAAAAGGAATTGGAAGTTCAAATACCGTTACTCGAGAGAGCGGAAATTGCAAGGGCTTCTATTGATGATAATGGCAAAATTATTGTTGCTGATGATTTAAGGGTGGCTATTGATATAGCAAATGAAATTGCGCCCGAGCATTTGGAATTGTGTGTTGATAATCCGTTTGATTATCTAGATTCTATCCGTCATGCAGGTTCAATATTTATGGGCAAAAACTGTCCTGAAGCCTTGGGCGATTATTTTGCAGGTCCTAACCACACACTCCCCACAAGCGGTACTGCAAAGTTTTCAAGTCCATTGTCGGTTGACGATTTTGTGAAGAAAACACAATACACATATTATACTAAAGATGCCTTGGCTAAGGTTGGCAAGGATGTTGCCTATTTTGCCGAAAAAGAAGGTCTTACAGCACACGCAAAGAGCGCGGTTATTCGCTTGGAGGAAGATGAATGAGCAGATTTTTAAGTGAGCGAAGAAAAGACCTTGTTCCATATACACCGGGCGAGCAACCTAAGGATATGAAATATGTAAAGCTTAATACCAATGAGTCACCCTTTCCGCCTTCAAGTAAGGCTTTAAAAGAAACTAAAAAAGCTGTGGGTAAGCTTAATCTATATCCCGACCCCGAATGTAAGGCGTTAACCCAGAAAATTGCCGAAATGTGTGGGGTAGATACATCGGAGGTGCTTGTTACAAATGGCTCTGATGAAATTTTAAACTTCGCTTTTATCGCTTTTTGCGATGATAAAACAAAGGCGGTATTTCCCGATATTACATACGGCTTTTATCCCGTTTTTGCCGATATTAACAATGTACCGTATGAAGAAATACCCTTAAAAGACGATTTTACAATTAATATTGACGACTATTGCGGTATAAATAAAAATATTTTTATTGCAAACCCCAATGCACCTACAGGTATACAAATCTCTTTGGCGGATATTGAAAAAATCCTTAAAACCAACCCCGAAAATATCGTTGTTATAGATGAAGCTTATGTTGATTTTGGTGGCGAGAGCGCCATACCGCTTATAAAGAAGTACAATAATCTTCTGGTTACCCAAACCTTTTCAAAATCTCGCTCTATGGCGGGGGCAAGGCTTGGCTTCGGCGTTGCTTGCAGTGAGTTGATTAGCGACCTTAATACTGTTAAATACTCAACAAACCCCTATAACATTAACAGTATGACTATGTCGGCAGGTATGGGTGTTTTAAGTGATAATAAATATACACGAAATAATTGCAAGAAAATTATTGAAAACCGCGAATTTACGGTAAGAAAGCTAGAAGTTTTAGGCTTTAGCTGTACAGAATCGTTTGCGAATTTTGTTTTTGTAAAGCATAAAAGTATCAGCGGAAAAGAGCTTTATTTAAGGCTAAAGGAAAAGGGCGTTTTGGTACGTCATTTTGATAAGGAAAGAATTACCGATTATAACCGAATTACAATAGGCGACAGAAAACAAATGGAATTTTTAATTGCTAAAATTAAGGAAATATTGGAGGAAAAGTAATGCGAGTAGCAGAAATAAACAGAAATACAGCAGAAACCCAAATTTCGCTAAAACTTAATATTGACGGCACAGGAAAAAGTGATATTAAAAGCGGTTGCGGTTTTTTAGACCATATGTTAACCCTTTTTGCAAAGCACGCAAGGTTTGATATTACTCTTAACTGTAAGGGCGACTATGAGGTTGATTATCACCACACAGCAGAAGATATAGGTATTTGCTTAGGCTTAGCAATAAAGCAGGCGTTAGGCGAAAAAAGGGGTATTGTGCGCTACGGCAGTATGATTTTACCTATGGACGAAACCTTGATTTTATCTGCGGTTGATTTTTCGGGTAGAAGCTGTCTTAGATATTCGGCAGAGATTCCGGCTCAAAAGGTGGGCAATTTTGATACCGAGTTAGTGGAAGAATTTTGGCTCGCGCTTGTTAGAAGCTGTGAATGTAATTTGCACATAAAACAGCTTGATGGCACTAATTCGCACCACATTATTGAGGGAATGTTTAAATCAGTTGCAAGAAGTATGAAGCAGGCAGTTACAATCGAAGAACAATATAAAGATGAAATTCCATCTTCAAAAGGTGTTTTATAATGGTTGCTATTGTTGATTATGGTGTTGGAAATTTGTTTTCATTAGTTTCTTCTTTTAAGGCTATAGGTGTTCCTGCCGTTGTAACAAGGGACGAAAGCGAAATTGAAAAAGCCGATAAAATTGTCTTACCGGGCGTTGGTGCTTTTGGTGACGCTATAAAAAAACTAAGAAGTACAGGGCTTGATAAGGTTATTGTTGAGCAGGTTGAAAAAGGCAAGGAACTATTGGGGATTTGCCTTGGTATGCAGATGCTTTTTGATAAGAGCTACGAGTACGGCGAGTATGAAGGCTTAGGTCTTATAAAGGGAAATATTAAGCCTATAGCAAATGTTATAGAAGAAAACCTTAAAATTCCGCATATTGGATGGAACTCGCTTAAGTTTACCGTGAATAAATCTAAAATTTTCAAATACCTAAATGAAGGCGATTTTGTTTACTTTGTACATTCCTTTTACGGAGCAGACTGTACAGAAAGCGTTATTGCCACTACCGATTACGGCGCTACACTTACCGCAGCGGTAGGCAAAAATAATGTTTACGGATGCCAATTTCACCCCGAAAAAAGCGGTGAAGTAGGGCTTAATATTTTAAGAGCTTTTTGTGAAGATTAGGAGTAAGAATAAATGAACATATTTCCCGCAATTGATATTATAGACGGTAAAGCGGTAAGGCTTTTAAAGGGTGATTACGATAAAAAGACTGTTTATAATGACAATCCTTTAGAGGTTGTAAAGAATTTTAAAGCGGCAGGTGCAAAATATTTGCACTTAGTCGACCTTGACGGAGCTAAAAGCGGTACTACCGATAATTTTACGACAGTGAAGCAAATAGTGGACGAGGGTGGACTTTTTGTAGAAATAGGCGGCGGTATTCGCAATATGGAAACCGTTGACAAGTATTTCTCAGTTGGTGCCAGTAGAGTAATTATCGGTACCGCCGCTGTTACAAACCCCGAATTTTTAGCTGAAGCCTTAGCAAAATATGGTGAAAAAATTGCAGTGGGCGTGGATATTAAGGACGGTTTTGTTGCAATAAAAGGTTGGCTTGAAAAATCCGATTTTACGCTTTTTGACTTCTGTGAAAAAATGGAGAAATTGGGTGTGAAACACCTTATTTGTACAGATATTTCTAAGGACGGTGCAATGAATGGTACTAATTTAGAGCTTTACCGCGATTTAAGCGAAAAGTTTAATATGAATATAACCGCTTCGGGCGGTGTATCCACTATTGAGGATGTACAAAATTTAAAAAAGCTTAATCTCTATGGCGCTATAATAGGCAAGGCATATTATACGGGTGCTATAGATTTAAGCGATGCAATAGGTGTGGCAGAATGATAACTAAAAGAATTATACCCTGCTTAGATGTTAGAAACGGCAAGGTTGTTAAGGGTAAAAATTTTGAAGGAATAAAGGATATTTCTTCGCCGATAGAGTTTGCAAAATACTACAGCGACAACGGCGCTGACGAGCTTGTATTTTATGATATAACAGCATCGGCTGAAAACCGCGTTATATTTACCGATATTTTAAAAGAGGTTGCAAGCACAATTTTTATACCCCTTACAGTAGGTGGCGGAATAAACACCTTAGACGATTTTGACAGGGTGTTAAAATGCGGCGCCGATAAGGTTTCGGTAAATTCGGGCGCTATTAAAAATCCTGATTTAATATATGAAGCAGCAAAGCGTTACGGCGACCAATGTGTTGTAATATCTGCTGATGTAAAGCGTGTGGACGGCGTTTTCAGAGTCTTTTCAAAGGGCGGCAGAGAAAATACGGGGCTAGAAGCGGTTTCGTGGATTAAACGCTGTGTTGATAACGGCGCGGGTGAGGTTGTGCTAAATTCTATTGATACCGACGGCGTTAAAACAGGGTTTGATTTAGAAATGCTAAGCGCAGTATGTGATGCTATTAATGTTCCCGTAATCGCATCGGGCGGTGCGGGTAAAATGCAAGACTTTGTAACGCTTTTTAAAACACTGCCTAAGGTTGATGCGGGTTTGGCGGCATCTATTTTCCATTATAAAGAGGTAGAGATTAAAGATTTAAAACAACTACTAAATCGAAACGGAATTTCTGTAAGGATATAGGTGAAAATTATGTTGAATATTAGTGATTTGAAGTTTGATAAAAACGGTTTAATACCTGCTATTGTGGTAGATAGCGTAAGCAAAAAGGTTTTAACCTTAGCGTATATGAACGAGCAAAGCCTTAAAATTTCAATGGAAAAGGGGCTTACCTGTTTTTACAGCCGCTCTCGTAACGAGCTATGGTTAAAAGGGGAAACCAGCGGAAACTATCAGCACATTGTGTCCATTACCGCTGATTGCGATAATGATGCGCTTGTAGTTTTGGTAGATAAGGAAGGTCCTGCTTGCCATACAGGTAGTGATTCTTGCTTTACAAAATCGGTTTATGAAAGTGACGAGCGAAACGAATTTTCACCCGAAATTCTCTTCAATTTGATTAAAGGCAGAAAAACCGAAAAGAAGGAAGGCTCTTACACCACCTACCTTTTTGAAAAGGGTATTGATAAAATACTCAAAAAAGTTGGGGAAGAATGTACCGAAGTTATTATTGCGGGTAAAGCCGATGATAAAAAGGAAACAATTTACGAAATTGCCGACCTTTACTATCATGTAATGGTTTTAATGATAGAAATGGGTATTTCTATAGAAGATATTTTTAAAGAGCTTGCTTCACGCCATGTAATTGACAAAAAGGTTAAGCAAGAAAAAATGACAAACTAATATTAAGAAAAGGGGAATAACCGTGGCAGATAACTGTTTGATAAAAGTAAAGGAAAATATTAAAAAGGTTATTAAGGGTAAAGATGAAATAATCGATTTAATGTTAGTATCGTTAATAAGCTCGGGACATATTATAATTGAAGATTTACCGGGGCTTGGTAAAACAACCTTGGCTGCGGCTTTAGCAGAGTCGTTAGGCTGCAAATTCCAAAGAATTCAGTTTACTCCCGATGTTCTCCCTTCTGATATAACGGGATTTAATATATTTGATATGAAAACAGGTAAAGCGTGTTTTCAAAAGGGAAGTATTCACAATCAGATAATTTTAGCAGATGAAATAAATAGAGCAGGTCCTAAAACTCAGTCGGCTCTTTTGGAGGCGATGCAAGAAGGTCAGGTTACGGTAGACGGTGCGACCTACCCTTTGCCTAAGCCGTTTATGATAATGGCAACACAAAATCCTATAGATATGGCGGGAACTTATCCTTTGCCCGAAGCTCAAATTGACCGATTTTTAATGAAACTCAGTTTAGGATATCCTACCGAAAAAACGGAGTCTGATATTATTCGTTCTAATATAAGCGTAAGCGAAAAGGTTAAGCTGTCTGCAGTTGCAACTGCTGAAGATATTGTAGGAATGCAAAACAATCTTAGTAAAATCTATATTGATAACCGTCTGGTTGATTACATAGTAGCAATTGTAAATAAAACAAGAAATTATGATGAAGTGCTTTTGGGCGTAAGTCCGCGTGGCTCTATTGCGCTTGCGAAGACTTCTTGTGCGTTAGCCTTTTTAAGGGGCAGAGATTATGTTTTGCCCGACGATATTAAGTATCTTGCTCCCTTTGTTTTAGCGCACCGTATTATTATGAAAAAACACCGAAGTCAAAGCGGTAAAACCGCGCAGGAGGTTATAAAAGAAATTATAGCTTCTTTTGAAGTTCCAAAAATCAGTTAAAATAAAAGGAGAAGTATTATGTCTTTAAGAGCCGTTGTTGTCCTTTTATTAGAAACGGTACTTATTATAATGACTACGGGAACTGAAATAAAAGAATTTTTGATAGCGTGTGTATGTGTCGGCGCCTTATTAGGCTTATCGCTTTTTTCTGTAATATGGGCAGCACTTGTTTTGCGTTTTTCGAGTTTGTGCCAAAAATCTTTCTGTGAAAGGGGAAAGGATGTAACCTTCACCCTTACTATTAAAGGCTTTTTACTTTTACCTGTTGTTTGCAAAACAACACTTCTAACTCCTTTTAAGGAACGCGCCAAAGCAAACTTCCCTATTTTCAGTAATTTTGCGTTAAATATTTTCAAAATTAACCGAAACGTTGATTTTAAAATTAATTGTTACCATTCGGGAAATTGGCGTGTGGGAATTAAAAAAATAAAGGTGAGCGATGTTTTCGGTTTGTTTGAATTGCCGTTTTTCTTTGCCACAAAAGAACAATGTACCGATGAAATTTTAGTTACACCTAAATTTTATTTTCAAGAAAATTTAAATGAAAATATAGGGACAGTTGAAAATTATAGCGGTTTTTCGTTAGGTAATTCCGAAAGTGGTGAAGTTTTTGAAGATAACCGTGCTTATAGGCAAGGCGACCCGTTAAGGCGTATTAACTGGAAGCAAAGTATGAAGATACGCAAGCCTATTACCCGACTTTATGAAAAGCCGAAAAAATCAAGGGTCCTAATTGCTCTTGATTATTATACTTTAGAAGCCTACGGAGATTGTGATGACATCTACCGAGAAGCTGCTATTTATATTGCCGACTACTTCGTAGGCTTTAAAAATGAAGTTACCGTTTGTGTATTAAGAGCTGAAAATTTAGGGTTAGATTTTACCTGTAATGATATAACAGATTTACAGTATTTATCAATGGATATAGCTGATATACGCTTTAAAAGAGATAAATCTGCTTTAACAGACAGTCCTTTAAACGATTTCGATTTTGACAGTAAGGACCGTCTTTTCATCATAAGTGCTAACCCGCATCAGTCTCTTATAGCGGCTGTTGAAATTATGAACAGTCAAGGACTTTTAGTCAATGTAATAGTACCTAAAACTACTAAATTTACAGAAATTGAGGACAGCCAGTATACTACCTTTATAGAAAACAGTGACGAAATTCCTAAAAAGGTGGGTGCTGTTTTATGTTAAAAAAGACCGATAATCTTTATGCGTATTTCAGCATTTGTATAAGCTGTTTTGTTACAAGCTTGGGTATTGCGCTTTTAATAGGTACAAATCTTCAAAGCTTGCTTGATTCTAAGCAAATAACAGCGCAGATTTTTTTAACTTCCGCTTTAATGACCTTATTGCTTTATAATAGGTGGACCGCAATACTTTCGGTATTTGTCGGCGCGGCGGGTATTATGTATTGCGATTCTTTATTAGACCTAGATAAAAACGGCGGGTTAGGTTCGTTTTTAGAGTGGCTGCTTGCAAAAATGCCGCAGGATTCGCAGTGGTATTCGAGTGATAATGTGGATTTAGTACATACATTACTTAACATAGGTGTTTGTGTTTTACTGTTTTTATTTTCGCGTACATATTTTAGAAGCATACTTGTAGGCGTGAGTGCACTAACTTTGATAGTTTTGTCTTATCTTAACGAAACTATTGAATATAACCGAATTATCATTCTTCTTATATTTGTAGGAATTTTTTCGCTTTTTGCGGTTGATAAATTTGAAGGACGCAAGCCCTTTTTCAGTAGAAAAAGCTTTACCGTTTTGGGTGAGCATTGGGTTGTTCCGGTTTCATCAATTCTTATTTGCACGCTTATAGCGGGAATTACGCTTATAGCATTTGACAATGATAAAAAATATGATACAAGAAACAGATTTTCTTCAAATATTACCGCAGACCTACAAAGCTATACCGATGTTTATACTTCACAGCAGAAAACATTAAGCATTTCTCTTTATGATTTAGGCTTGCAGAAGAATAAAAAATATATCGGCGGAAATTTGCCTAAAGGTAAGCATGCTTTATTGGCAATAACCAATTTAACAAAACCGACTAATGTAAAAATTGCTACATTTGAAAGGTTTGACGGAAGAACATGGGCAACTGAATTTAGTGAAAACTATCGTCTTAACGGACCATTTTTAGAAGAACAAAATCAGTATTTAGCAAACAATTCTTTAAATGAGTCTAATATTCTTTTTGTATTAAATGATTTTGTAGCGCGTAAAGAAGTTAATATTATGCTTACGGTTGATAGTATGTTTTTGCCCACAATAGGTCAAACTTACAAGTTTACAGAAAAAACTAAAACCATAAATCCTAATCTTTTTAACCGTTTGGGGCATGTATTTTCGTTCTACGGGCAAAAAGCGGGATATTGGTATACTTTAGAAACTATTGGTTTTAATACTCGGGCTAAATTGTCAAAAAGAGATATAGCATCATTAAACAGCATAACCAAAATAGGAGACCCCGAGTATACCAAAAGCTTTGTAGCCAAATATACAAAATCGCCCGTAAAATTTGGAGAGCAAACTCAAATTTTATTTAAAAAATTAGGAATTAAGCCCGATAAAAATAATTATAATACTGCCTGTAAAATAATGAATTATTTTTCTAAGGAAAACGGTTTTATCTATGCTGAAAAAGGGCTTGAGTTTGACAAAGACAGCAATGTTGTAAATGAACTTTTACAAACTAAAAAGGGCCACTGTGTTTATTATTCAACCGCTGCAATCGCGCTTTTGAGGCATTTGAATGTCCCTTGCAGATTGGCGGCAGGCTACAGAACGGTTAAGTCACAAGAAAGTATTCAAGTTATTGATAGCTATTATCCGTACTGTTGGGTAGAGTGTTATTTTCCAAATCTTGGTTGGATTAGTTTTGACCCCTCCCCTGAACATGAGATTGAATTTGACGGAAAATTACCTTCTGCTCTAGACAGTCCTTATAGCAAAGACACAAATATAACTGAAGAAAAGACAGAAAACACAAATATAGCTCTTTTGGAAATCAGTAAGCTTCCTTTCGGTATTATAGTAGCTTTAGCTGTATTGGCTTTTGTTTATTTAGTTGCAAGGGGATTTTGGGCAAACAAGCTTTATGAATATGAAGTTGTTTTAAAACGGTTTAAAACAACAGAAAAACAGTTAGAATATTACTTAAAGGATATTGAGCGCCAAATTTCTGCTTTGGGATTAGCTAATGTTTCGGAAAAGACACTTAGGGAACAAGCGGATGAAATACACGGTGTTTTAGACAACAACGACCGTGAGATTTTAGATTTAGCTTTTGATATTTTTGAAGGCTTTTGCTATGCCAATAAAGCTCCTAATACAGATGAAATATGGTATATTTACGAAGCACGTGCAATGCTTGAAAGAGCTTTGATGCAAAATATAAATCCGATTGGTTATATTATAAAAAGAAAAATATTGCTTCCTGTTTTATAAAATCAAAAGAACGTACTTATATGTTTATAAGTGCGTTCTTTTTTGGTGCACCTAACAGGTGACGTTGCGAGCGCGTCCTGTGGACGATACAGTGAGCAAAAGGAAGCGCCACGGTCGACGATTGCACGGCGCTCCAAGCGTGTGCAGAGTCGGGCACCGCAAGAGTGAAAGAACCGTAGGTTCAAGTCCTGCGATATAATAAAAAACTCCAAACCCAACAATTTAGTTGGATTTGGAATTTTGGTGCACCTGACAGGACTTGAACCTGCAAGTCTTTCGACATACGGACCTGAACCGTACGTGTTTGCCAGTTTCACCACAGGTGCATAATTTATGTAAGGTTGATAGCGGTAGGAGTCGTCCTTTTATTATATAGCAGGGAGACTTTACCGCCTAACGATTATACCTTAAAATGCTACACTTGTCAAGCCAAGTCTTTATCATCTTTTTTGCTTTTTACGCTTTCCCACTGTGCGTTTTTCGAGTGCTTATTCTGCCTGTCGGTTTCAAGTATTTTACTGTTATACCCCTGCGCAATAGCGGGGTATTGGTTTTCAGTATCACAGGTTGGCTGAATTTCATAAGTGCCGTATTCGTTTATTAAATCAAACACATTTTTGCTTTCTTCGGTGGGCTTTAAGGGTGAATTTGGTGTGCGGTCGGGTGTTTCGGGGAATTTTGGATGTTTTTTCATATAAATTTTCTCCTTAAAATTGACATAACTTTTTATTTGTGGTATACTCTATGAGTATTATTTTGCCCTTTGGAGGAGAAAAAATGCTCGATATTAAATTTATTTGTGAAAATCCGCAATTAGTTAAGGATAACATTGTAAAAAAATTCAAAGATTCAAAGCTCCCCTTAGTTGACGAGATTATTGAACTTTATAATCAAAAGCGTGATGTTAATACCAAAGCTAATGAGTTGCGCGCTAACCGCAACAAAATAAGCAAACAAATAGGTATGCTTATGGGTCAAGGTAAGCGTGAAGAAGCCGAAGAAATGAAAAAGCTTGTAAGCGATCAGGCAGAAGAGCTTAAGGCTTTAGAAGAACAAGAGGATATTCTTGGCAAAAAAGTTTTGGAAATTCAAATGAAGATTCCAAACATTGTTGATGATAGCGTACCAGTAGGCCGTGACGATAGCGAAAACGTTGAAGTAACTCAGTACGGTGAAAAAACAAATCCTGATTTTGAAATCCCTTACCACACAGATATTATGGCGGCTTTCAACGGTATTGATAAGGAAGCTGCAGGTAAGGTTGCAGGCGAAGGCTTTTATTACCTTATGGGTGATATTGCAAGACTACATTCTGCGGTTCTTTCTTACGCTCGCGACTTTATGATTGATAAGGGCTTTACCTATTGCATACCGCCCTTTATGATTAGAAGTAATGTTGTAACAGGTGTTATGAGCTTTGAAGAAATGGATGCTATGATGTATAAAATAGAGGGCGAAGACCTTTATTTAATCGGTACATCTGAGCACTCTATGATAGGTAAATTTATTGATACTATTACCCCTGAAGAAAAGCTTCCGTTAACCCTTACAAGCTATTCACCCTGCTTCCGTAAGGAAAAGGGCGCTCACGGTATAGAAGAACGCGGTATCTACCGTATTCACCAGTTTGAAAAACAGGAAATGATAGTTATCTGTAAGCCGGAAGAGAGTATGGATTGGTTCAATAAAATGTGGAGCTATTCTGTTGAATTGTTCCAAAGTTTAGATATCCCTGTTCGTACACTTGAATGCTGTACAGGTGATTTGGCTGACTTAAAGGTTAAATCTTATGATATTGAAGCTTGGAGTCCAAAGCAGCAAAAGTATTTTGAAGTTTGCTCTTGCTCTAATTTGGGTGATGCGCAGGCTCGTCGTTTAGGTATTCGTGTAAAGGGTGAAGACGGTAAAAAGTATTTGGCTCATACCCTTAATAATACTGTTGTTGCTCCACCAAGAATGCTTATTGCATTCCTTGAAAATAATCTCCAATTTGACGGCGAAAAGTATTCGGTTAAAATTCCTGAGGCTTTAAGACCGTATATGGGCGGCAAGGAAATTATAGAAAGTAAATAAACAAAAACTTTGTGAAGGATAACTTTTCATAAGCATTTTTAAGAGTAACAGATTGCAAAATCTGTTACTCTTAAATTTTTTTCTTAAAAAAGTTGCAAATATTAAAAAATTATGATAAACTAAATTTGTCACACAAACTTAATAAGGCAAATTGTGAGGTTTGTATTTTTATTTGGGTAAAAATGCAATCTCTATTTGTGCATTCCTTGTGATTTGCCAAAGTTTGTGTGACAACAATCGGAGATGCGTTTTTCGGTGCGTAGCTTCGGTTACGCACTTTTTTATTTTTTAGAAAAAATTGACAAACTCCGGTTAGTCGCCATTCTACACAAAATAGGTTGTTTTTAAACAACCTATTTTGTATTTTGGTTTAATCGTTCAACATAACGGTAATATTAGTCTGAATGAAAATTTTAAATAAAAGTTGCAACCACTTTAAAATTATAGTATTATTAAGGTAATATATTTTTGGAGTAGATTTATGAACGAAAAAGAATTTGAGAGATTACTTTTATCTGTTCAAAAGCCTGGTAGATATTCGGGTGGAGAGATAAACAGTGTCATAAAGGATAAAAGTAAGGTTGATGTACGCTTTGCTTTTTGCTTTCCTGATACTTATGAAATAGGTATGTCACATCTTGGTATGAAAATACTTTATTCACAGTTTAACTCGCGCGATGATATTTGGTGCGAGCGTGTTTTTGCGCCTTGGACCGATTTTGAAGAAAAAATGCGCGAGAATAACATACCGCTTTTCGCACTTGAAAGTCGTGACAGCATAAAGGAATTTGACTTTATAGGCTTTACGCTTCAGTATGAAATGTGCTATACCAATGTACTTAATATGCTTGATTTGGCAGGACTACCGCTTAAAGCTTTAGACCGTGACGAAAAGTACCCCTTGGTAGTAGCGGGCGGTCCTTGTGTATGTAACGCTGAGCCACTTGCTGATTTTATTGATATTTTCTTTTTAGGTGAAGGCGAAGAAGTCGATTTAGAGGTTATTGACCTTTATAAAGAGCACAAGAAAAAAGGCTTTAGCAAGGTTGAATTCTTGAAAGCAGCCGCTAAAATTGAAGGCGTATATGTGCCTTCACTTTACGAAGTAGAGTATTTAGAAGACGGAAAAATTAAATCGGTAACTCCTAAAGGCAATGCGCCTAAGACTATTAAAAAACGCATTATTGGCGATATGGATACCGCATTTTATCCCGATAAATTTGTGGTGCCGTTTATACAAATTGTTCACGACCGCGCTGTGCAAGAAGTTTTTCGCGGTTGTATTCGCGGTTGCCGTTTTTGTCAGGCGGGCTTTATTTACCGCCCTGTGCGTGAAAAAAGCTATGAAGTGGTTAACAGCCAAGCAAAATGCCTTTGCGAAAATACAGGCTATGATGAAATTTCACTTTCTTCACTGAGCACAAGTGATTACCGTGAGTTAGAGCCGTTACTCAACAATATGCTTGAGTGGACACAGGAAAATCATATAAGCCTTGCTTTGCCTTCACTTAGAATAGATAATTTTTCAGAAGAGCTTTTAGAAAAAATTGCGCATGTTCGTAAGAGTGGTCTTACATTTGCGCCTGAAGCGGGTACGCAAAGGCTTCGCGATGTTATAAATAAAAATGTAACTGAAGAAGAAATTTTATCCACCTGTAAAACTGCTTTCGAGGGTGGTTATACTTCTGTTAAGCTTTACTTTATGATGGGCTTGCCTACTGAAACTGACGAAGATTTAAAGGGTATTGCAGAGCTTGGACAAAAAATTGTTGATATGTATTACTCATTGCCTAATAAACCCAAGGGTAAGTCGGTTTCAGTTTCTATGAGTGTTGCTGTTTTTGTACCAAAACCGTTTACTCCGTTTCAATTTGAACCCCAAATTACTAAAGAAGAAATGGAACGCAAGCAAAATTATCTTAAATCTTGCATTACTACCCGTAAAATTGACCTTAGTATGCACGATAGCTCTACAAGCTTTCTTGAAGCAGTGTTTGCTAAGGGCGACAGGCGTTTAGGCGCCGTTTTAGAAAGCGCTTATAAAAAGGGTTGTAAGTTTGACAGCTGGACCGAGTGTTTCCAAATAGAAAAATGGAATGAAGCCTTTAGTGAATGTGGTATAGACCCCGATTTTTATTCGCTTCGCACACGCGACTATGATGAAATTAATCCTTGGGACCACCTTGACTATGCGGTTTCTAAAGAATTTTTAATTAGAGAAAATAAGTTGGCACATGCCGACACAACAACACCCAACTGCCGTGAAAAATGTTCGGCGTGTGGTGCTAACTGTTATGGGGAGGGTGTTTGTTTTGAGAGACGTTAGAGTTTTTTATCGCAAAAAGGGTGCAATGAAGTTTGTATCCCACCTTGATATGAACCGATTTATGACACGTCTTATAAACAAGGCGAAAATTCCCATTTGGTTTACCGAAGGCTTTAATCAGCACGCATATTTTAATTTTGCGGTGCCTTTAAGTCTTGGCTTTGAGGGGCAATACGAGGTTTTGGATTTAAGGATCATAACCCCCGATTATTCAAATGAGCAGTTGGTACTTGACCTTAATAAAGCAAGTATCCCTGATATTGAGTTCTTAGATGCAAAAGAGCCTATCTTAAAAATGAAAGAAATCGTTTTTGCAGAATTTAAAGTAATTTTTGATGAGCTTAATGTTGAATTAGCAGAGAAAATTAACGGCTTTTTCGCAAGAGAGCAAATAATTACTCAAAAGACTACTAAAAAGGGTGGCACAAAGGATATAGATATCGCTCCGCTTATTAAAAAGTGGGTGCTTAAAGAAAACGAGCTAACCTTAATTTTAACTGCGGGTAATGAGAATAACCTAAACCCAAATTTAGTGCTTTCTACATTTTTTGAAAGCGAAAAAATAGCGCCAGTAGATTATTCTGTTATTCGCACAATGATTTATGATAAAAATTTAAATCCGTTCAAATAAAAAAATGCCGCGAGCTATTAGCCTGCGGCAACTTTTATATTTTAAATTAATATGCTTTACCCCAATAGAGCATGTGTTTTGCTTTTTTACCGCAGCAAACACAGGTATCGCTTAAATGCTCCTCAGTGAAAGGAATGCAGCGTGAGGTTACACCTGCAATTTCCTTTAGCTTGTCTTCACATTCGCGGTCGCCACACCACATAGCACGGATAAAGCCGGGTTTATTTTCGGCAATATTGGTCATCTCTTCAAGAGTATGCGCATCGTAGGTCATACTGTTGCGACGGGCTAATGCCTTATTGTAAAGGCCATCCTGTACTGCCTTTAAAAGCTCGGGTATTTTGGTTTCTAATTCGTCAAGGTTAACAACAACCTTGACGCCGTTATCGCGTCTTACAGCAACGCAAACGTTATTTTCAATGTCCTTAGGGCCAAGCTCTATTCTAAGCGGAACACCCTTCATTTCGTATTCGGCAAACTTCCAACCGGGTGACTGCTCACTGGCATCAATTTTAGCACGGCAAACTTTATTTATACGCTCATAAACCTCGTTAGATTTTTCAAGCACACCTTCCTTATGGGTGGCAATGGGAACAAGCACAGCCTGAATAGGAGCAATCATAGGGGGAAGAACCAAACCGTTGTCGTCACCGTGAGTCATAATAACTGCACCGATAAGGCGGGTGGTAGTACCCCAAGAAGTTTGGAACGGATACTGCGGCTGGTTGTTTTTATCGGTAAAGGTAATATCAAAAGCTCTTGCAAAGCCGTCACCAAAGAAATGCGAAGTGCCGCTTTGTAAAGCCTTACCGTCGTGCATCAAAGCTTCAATAGTGTATGTATCCTCAGCGCCTGCAAAACGCTCTTTAGCGGTTTTAACACCCTTTACAACCGGCATAGCAAGGTATTCTTCGGCAAATTTAGCATAAACGTTTAATTGCTGAATAGTTTCTTTTTCAGCTTCTTCTTTTGTTGCGTGAAGGGTATGACCTTCCTGCCATAAAAACTCACGCGAACGTAAGAAGGGGCGGGTAGTTTTCTCCCAACGAACAACACTGCACCACTGATTATAAAGCTTTGGTAAATCGCGGTAAGAATGAACTATATTTTTAAAATGGTCGCAGAACAAGGTTTCGGAAGTGGGGCGAACGCAAAGGCGCTCTTCCAACTCTTCTTCGCCACCGTGTGTAACCCAGGCAACCTCGGGCGCAAAGCCTTCAACGTGGTCTTTTTCCTTTTGTAAAAGGCTTTCGGGAATAAACATCGGCATATATACATTTTCGTGGCCCTTTTCTTTGAAAAGAGCGTCCATATTCTTTTGAATGTTCTCCCAAATAGCGTATCCGTAGGGGCGAATAATCATACAACCCTTAACTGATGCGTAATCGATAAGCTCTGCTTTAATGCATACATCGGTATACCATTTTGCAAAGTCTTCATTCATAGAGGTTATGGATTTTACTAATTTTTCCTTAGCCATAGCAACGGTGCTAAAAGCACCTACCTGCCTTTCTTATTAAATGCTCATAATAACTTATTATAAATTAAATAACATAATTTTGCAACCTTTTTTATATAATATAAAAAAAGTATTGACAAATGAGTCAAATCAACATATTATTTTATATAGAAGCTGTCGTTTTTCGACAGATTATTTAGGAGGTTATTTATGATAGTAGATAAAATCAAATCAATTTTGGCAGAACAACTTGATGTTGATGTAGAAGAATTAACACTTGAAACAGACATTGCTAAGGATTTAAATGCTGACAGTTTAGATGTTGTTGAAATTTTAATGTCGCTTGAGGACGAATTCAGCGTTGAAATCCCCGACGAAGAAATTGAAAATATTAAAACTATCGGTGATTTAGCTGAATATATTGAAAACAATCAGTAATAAATTTTAATCCCCTTAGGGCGTTGCTCTAAGGGGATTTTAACATTTTTATAAGCTTTCAAACATATTTGCAAGTTGGCGTGCTGCATTTGCAAGGTCTTTAGTTCCTTCAAAGAAGTTATCCCTTGTAAACGGTATCAAGTAATTATCGGCTTCTAATGTGAAATAACCGTCGTAGTTTATATCTTTTAGGGCTTTTACGATGGGAGTAAAGTCAATATTCATAGAAAACGGAATTTGATGTGAGTCGTGGTGAAGGTCGTTATCGTGAATATGTAGCGCCTTAAGGCGCGGACCTAATGCGTGTATCATTTCTACCGCGCTTGTGTTAACACCTTTCATTTCGGCGTGACCTATATCAAGGCAGGCAACAAGGTAATCGTCATTAACAGCATCAAGATGCGCGTTGAAGCTTTCGGGTGTAGCACATGCTGCAAAGGAAGCTTGGTCCTTTTCCTTGTCCCAACACCACATATTTTCGGTGGCGATTTTTACGCCGCATCCCTTCGCAAAGGGTAAAAGCTCTAAATACATTTCGGCATTTTGCTCGGCTGTGCCGTAATTATCGGGATGAATAACGCAAATTTTACCGCCCGCTTCGGCAGTACATTCAATGGCGCGTTTTAAATAATCCCTTACACACTTTGCGTAGGACGGAAACGGCGCATGTGACTGGTTGCAGTGTATGCCGTTTGCTTCACCTATTTTTTTAAGCTCGCGTGCAAATTTAAGATATTTACTGCTTGCAAGGGGATGGTCATTTTCGCGAAGGCACTTTTCCTGATAATTATACTTTGCCATATTGAACATAGAAAAATCCCAAGCATCAAAGCCTGCTTTAGCGATAAGTTCAATAGTTTTTTGTTCGCCTATACAGTTTGCACCGCAGTCAATTTGAGTAGAAATTTTCATATAATCACACCTTATAAATTTTCCGAACACAGTATACCATATTTCACCTAATTTGGCAACGTATATACTTGAAAAAATGCAACTAATATAGTAAAATGTAAATATATTTTTTAAAGGAGAAAGCCAATGAAAATCAAAGAAAAGGCTTTTGGGATTTTAAAGCAAAGTATTTCTTCTGTTGTTAATTTCTTTACAAAGCAAGAAATGCCTACAAAAACCGCGCTTTCCAAACTGGATTTAGCAGAAATATTTATCGCGCTTTTGCCTATGGCAATTTTCGGATCGCTTATTTTCGGTTTTAAGGCAGTGCTTGTATTACTTGTATCGGTAATATTATCTGTAGGATTAGATGCTTTATGGAGCCTTATTATAAAAAAAGAAAAAAGGATAGATTATTCCACCGCTATTATCGGTCTTTTGATGGGCCTAACTCTTAGTAGCCGTCTTAATATTTTGCTAATAGTGGTGCTTAACATTATATTAATCATTTTAAGAAAAACTGTATTTAAAAATAACGGTATAAGGTTTACTACTTGCTTGTTGCTTTCACGCTTTATATTGGAAGTTGTTTTTTATAAAGCTTTTACAAGCTATGCTATTCCGTTTGTAGGCGGAGTGGGAAGAATACCTGTTGATTCCTTCTTTTTTAGTTATTCGTATGTAGAGCCTGCTAAATATCTGTTTTTTGGTATACATAGCGGTAACATAGGTGATACATCTATACTTTTTGCCCTTTTAGGCGGAGTGTATTTAATGCTACGCGGAGTTATAAACCCTATAATACCTGCAAGCTTTATTTTCTCGTCTGCAGTGCTGGCTCTCATATTCGGTCAGGATTTAGCGATATCCCTTTTGGGTGGCGGTATCTTTTTTGCGGCGTTCTTTTTAACTTTCGATTACAGCTTCCGCAAGTCTTCGCGTATAAAGAAGATTTTATACGGTGCGGCTTGCGCTGTTTTAACCTTTATTATTCGCGCTGTTTTAAAAACTGAGGGAGTTTATTTAGCGATGCTTATTGCCGATATAATTTTTATATATGTAACAAGAAAGAATATTAAAGCGCTTATAGGGTTTATTAAAAAGCCCGATTTCAAAAAGCTTTTGAATAGGTTTAAAATGGCGTTTTCGGTATAAATACCTTAACACGCGGAAAGTTATTAGTAAGTTTACATTTAGAAAAGGTGAATTTTTTGAGAAGTAGCGGAATTTTAATGCCAATATTTTCCTTGCCATCAAAGGGTGGTATAGGTACGCTGGGCAAAGAGGCATACCGTTTTGTTGATTTTTTGGAAACGGCGAAGCAAACCTGGTGGCAAATATTACCCCTTAATCCAACCAATTACGGTGATTCGCCGTATCAGTCATTTTCGGCCTACGCAGGCAACCCCTATTTTATTGACCCCGAGCTTTTAATAGTGGGCGGTTTTTTAACTAACGAAGAGTTTGAAAGCTTTGACTTTGGGTGTGATTGCGACAGTATAGATTATGGAAAGCTTTATGAAAACAGAATAGATTTGCTGAAGCTTGCGTTTGCGCGTTTTAATGCGGACGATAGATATAAAGCATTTTTAGAAGAAAATAGCTTTTGGCTGCCCGAATACGCGCTTTTTATGGCGCTTAAAAATGCAAATGATGATGTAGCTTGGGAAAATTGGGACGAACCGCTTAGAAAACGCGATATACAGGCGCTTGAAAAAGCTAAAGCACAGCACGCAGATACGATAGAATTTTATTGCTTTGTGCAGTATATGTTTTCACTGCAATGGAAAGCGTTAAAAGAATATGCTAATAAAAAAGGTATAAAAATAATTGGTGATATACCAATTTATGTTGCCTATGATTCGGTTGATGTTTGGAGTGAGCCCGAACAGTTTCAGTTAGATGAAGCTCTAAAGCCTACGGCGGTTGCAGGCTGTCCGCCTGATGCTTTTTCCGAAGACGGTCAATTATGGGGTAATCCGCTTTATAATTGGTCGCTTATGAAAGAGGAAAACTTTGCTTGGTGGAAAAAACGCATAAAGTATGTTTTATCACTTTATGACTGTGTCCGTATTGACCATTTCAGAGGGTTTGAGTCCTATTATTCAATACCCTACGGCGCTACTAATGCCAAAAAAGGAAAATGGGTTAAGGGGCCGAATATAGCAATTTTCAAAGCCATTGAAGACGAGCTTGGCTCGGATTTGCCGATTATAGCAGAAGACTTAGGCTTTTTGACACCCGCGGTTTTAAAAATGCTTAAAAAATCGGGATATCCGGGTATGAAGGTTTTGCAGTTTGCTTTTGATACGGAAAAGGAAAGCCAATATTTACCCCACAATTTTGCTAAAAATTGCGTTGTTTATACAGGAACCCATGATAACGATACTATTATCGGTTGGGCGCAAAATACCTCTAAAGAGGAGGTTGAGTTTGCTGAAAAATATTTAGACAGTAAATCTACCGAAGGCTTTAACTGGGCTATGATGAAGTCGGCGCTTTCATCAGTAGCAGATACTTGTATTTTAATGATGGCGGATTTAATAGGCAAGGGCAGTGAGGGTAGAATAAATACTCCTTCTACTGTGGGCGAAAATTGGAAATGGCGAATTGAAGGCAGCAATATTAATGATTGGCTTGCAAAAATTATTGCCGAGTATACCGAAACCTACGGAAGAACCCCTAAAACAAAGAACAAAAAAACGGAGTAGCAATGCTACTCCGTTAAATTTTACAAACTATTTTTCAGGATATCTTTCTTTAAGGTTTGTTTGACCTAATAAATAATCGATACTTGTATTATAAAATTTAGCAAGCTTTATAAGTGTGTTGGTTGGAATATCGTTTTCGCCGGTTTCATATTTTGAATAACCTGTTTGTGACATACCAAGCATTTTTGCAATTTGAGTTTGGCTTAAATCCTTATCTTCTCTCAAATTGCGGATTCTTTCATACATAAAATTACCCTCCAAAAAGGATATAAATAATTTACGGAGTAGCGTCATATTTGCTACTCCGTTTTGTTTTAGTTTAAAATATAAATTTCAGCTGTTCTAACACCAAATTGACGACATTCACTTTCGGTATCGAAGAATAAATCTATACCGGTGGGGTGTCTTTTTATAAATCCGCCAGTGTCTGCTGCAACGGCATAGCCGTAGATGTATTTGCCATCGGTTGTTTTAATAAACATCTCAGTACCGTAGGGGATAACCTTCGGGTTTACTGCAATGTAACCCGGTTGCGGCTTAACGCCTGTAGAACAGCGGTTGCCTGTGTGGGTGTAAGCGGTTGCGCGAACCTTCATTTTAGATTTATAGTTAACCGGAACACCGTTTTCGTCTAACTCAATCTCCTTTTTTGAAGAAAGGGTAGAAATATGTCCCTTGGTTGATGTCTTTGTTGCTTTTTTGCCTACCAAAATCTTCGCAGATACAGGCTTTGTAATCACTTTACTGCTTTCCTCGGTTTCTATAGAAACACCGTTTACAAGCTTTTCTACTAAAGTAATTTTTTTAACGCCGTCCTTACCCTCGCGAGTAACCTTTTTAGTACCTTCCTTTAATTCGGTAGTATAAACTTTTTTGGTGCCGTGGGGGATAGTTTCGGTTTTAGTTGATTTAATATAATCAACATTTGTGTAATCAATATAGGTGGTTTCTGTGATAACTGTGTCAAGTTTGGGCTCAACAAAATCGTATTTATCAGGTGTAAAGCCTGCTTCTTTTAAAGCTGATTTAACAGTTCCGCCGAAAAATGTAATTTCGTGTGTTTTGTCACCGCAGGTGATGTAAACGGGATAGCCGTAAGAAATTTTTACCGAAGTCATTTTATCAGCAGTTTTGGTTTCGGTAACTTCATAGTCTTCTGAAGTAAGGTCAGCTGTTTCGATAGCTAAAGCTATATTGTTATCAAGCGAACGAACTGTATAGGTTTTAGTGCCGTCGAATATTTTAATTGTGTGGATTGAGCAGTTTAGTAAAGTAGCACTTGCGATGGCGGCGGCTGTAAAAAGAGCCATAGCACCTAAACGCAATCGTCTGCTTTTAATCAAAGCCGACAGCTTACCCTTTATTCTTTCTTTCATCCAATAACTCCTTTAATTCGGGCTAAAGTAAGAATGTATTTTCAGCCCTTATTTTCAAAGCAAGTGATATTATAACTCATTTTTTTGGTAGTGTCAAAATAAAAAATGGGTCGATTTTTGGCTATTTTGACCAATAAAAAGCTTTCACACAGAAAAAAGTTACAAGTTTGTAACCTTTTAAAGCTGTATTTCTGACACTTTTTGTCATCGAAGTTGTGCATTTATACAAAATTGGGCATATAAATGTCAATAAACGGGCCGGAAAATTTGTAAATACTATAGATTGCGTTGTTGTTAGAATGTAAAAATTTTTACACTAAATGTTGTATATATAACTTCTTTACAAATTTTCTCACTTATGATAATATATATTATATGTAAGTCTTTAAAAAATATGTTTTGGAGTTTTTTATGGATAAATTTAAGGCAGTGCTTATGGATAGCGCGGCAGTAAACCGTGCTTTAAAGAGAATCTCTCACGAAATACTTGAAAAAAACAACGGCTGCGAAAATATATGTATTATAGGTGTTAAGCGCCGAGGTGTATCACTTTCGGAGATAATAGCCGACAACATATATAATATAGAGGGCAAAAAAATACCTACCGCTGTTTTAGATATAACCTTTTACCGTGACGATGTTGATAAAGGATATTTGGACCCTGTTATACAGCCGTGCGATATTCCTTTTTCGGTGGTTGGTAAAAATATAATACTTGTGGATGATGTTTTGTATACAGGCAGAACTGCCAGAGCGGCTATGGAGGCAATAATGAAGTTTGGAAGAGCTGCTTCTATTCAGTTCGCGGTGCTTGTAGAC
Organism: Clostridia bacterium; assembly: GCA_017403265.1. Taxonomy (GTDB): domain Bacteria; phylum Bacillota; class Clostridia; order Oscillospirales; family Acutalibacteraceae; genus UBA737. The sequence continues at coordinate 15,249 of JAFQOJ010000016.1, read as the reverse complement.
AGGGGACACAGGGAGCTTCCGATACGAGGAGATTATGTGGGCAAGAATGTGCCTACTTCTAAAAACGAACTCATAAAGGTAAAAATCCCACCGTACGACCAGGAATGTACAGTGGAAATTTACGAAAAAGCTTAACTTAGGTAATTATAATACTTCTTGCTACATATAATTAATAGTCGATTAAATCAACTTAAAATATACGAAATTTAATAATACTTGACAATTTTTAAAAATGATATATAATATATAAATATTTATATGTATTGCGGAGGTAGAAATCAAGTGGCGTTTTTAGTTGAATTGTTTTTAGGTCTTTTAGAAAACTTTTTTGTTAAGTCGGTCTTAAGGCTTGCAATATCGGTTTTGGTGGGCGTGCTTATCGGTAGTGAGCGTGCAAAGCACGGACGAGCCGCCGGCATGAGAACCCATGTTTTAGTTGCATTGGGTGCTTGCCTTACTTCGCTAATGAGTATTTATGTTAGTGATGTTTTAGGCGCAGGCGGAGATGTTATGCGTATTTCGGCGCAGGTAATATCGGGCATAGGCTTTTTAGGCGCAGGTATGATTATTATAAAGAATAACGATATAATAACAGGTCTTACAACCGCAGCAGGAGTTTGGACCACAAGTATTATTGGTATTGCACTTGGATACGGATTTTATGTAGGTGCAATTATTACTACTGTGCTTTTCTTGATTTCAATTATAATTTTTACAAGATTCGAAAAAGAAAAGAAAGCTACAGAGCTTGTTTATGTGGAAATAAACGATTTATATAAAACCAATGAAACTATTGTTGAAATATCTAAGATGATTAACAGTGAAATCACCTATACCGTTATGCCACCTAAAAGCGGCTTTCAAGGTAATTTAGGTTTAATGATTACAATTTCTAAACAGGTTAAATTTGATATAACCTGTTTGTGCGAGATTGAAAATGTAGTGCTTGTGGCTGAAGAATAATTGAAAATATAATAGGCTTTTGTTTTAAAATCTGCTTCTGAGCTTTTTCAGGGCAGATTTTTCTATTCGTGATACATAGCTTCGCGAAATATTAAGCTTTAAGGCTATTTCGCGCTGGGTAAGCTCAGTTGTACCGCCTAAGCCATAGCGTAGGGTTATAATCTCTAGCTCGCGAGGGTCTAAGGTGTCATTTATTATGCTTTTTAATTTTTCAAGCTTCATTTTAGTGTCAAGCTCTTCTACAATATCGGTTTTATCTGCAATTGCATCAATTAATGTTAGGGTATTGCCGTCCTTATCGCTGTCAATAGGGTCATTTATGTATACATCCTGTGCAGTTTTTTTCTGATTTCTGAAATACATTAAAATTTCATTTTCAATACAACGCGATGCGTAGGTTGCCAATCGGATATTTTTATCCGATTTAAAGGTTGAAACAGCTTTTATAAGACCTATTGTGCCGATGGATATAAGGTCGTCTTGATTAGAGCTTGCGGCGTAATATTTTTTAACAATATGAGCTACAAGACGTAAATTGTGTTCTATTAGTGTATTGCGGGCGGCAAGGTCGCCATTTTTTACTTTGTCTAAAAGTTCGCTCTCGCGCTTGGCTGAAAGGGGAGCGGGAAAGGAGCCAGCGCCTGTTACGTGAAGCGCGAAATAGTAAATATTGGCAACTAACTGTAAAAAAAGATTCAGCAAAATAAACCCTCCAAATAATTGTACAAAATATTATATGTATAAGGAGGCTTGTCGCATAACGGCAAAAATTGCTTATTTACATTCCTGTTTGTAAATGGTATAATACTTTGTGAACAAATGTTTGGAAAAGGAGTGGGAATTGATGACAGATAGAATAATACTGCACTGCGACCTTAACAATTTTTTCGCATCGGTATCATTGCTTTTTAATCCCACTCTTTGTGATATGCCTGTTGCGGTTTGCGGTGACAAGGAGAACCGTCATGGCATAGTGCTTGCTAAAAATGAGCTTGCTAAAAGGTTTAATGTAAAAACTGCCGAGCCTATTTTTGAAGCAAAGCGCAAATGTCGGGATTTGGTTATTTTACCGCCAATATATAAGGAATATGAAAAGTATTCCCAAAAAGCGCAGGAGATATATTCACGCTACACCGATTTAATTGAGCCTTTCGGCATAGATGAATGTTGGCTCGATGTTACAGGCAGTACGCTTCTTTTCGGTAGCGGTGAAGAGATTGCCCACAAGATACGAAAGGATATTAAGCGTGAGTTAGGGCTTACAATTTCTGTTGGGGTTAGCTTTAATAAGGTATTTGCAAAGCTGGGGTCTGACCTTAAAAAACCCGATGCCGTAACGGTTATTAACAAGGAAAACTTTAAAGAGAAATTATGGGGACTTTCTATAGATACCCTTTTGTTTGTCGGAAAAAATACTGCTTCACGGCTTAATTCCATAGGGGTTAAAAATATAGGGGATATCACGCTTTGTGACGATATTACTCTTAAAAGACTTCTAGGAAAGAACGGTGTTGATATAAAGCGTTACGCTTTAGGTGAGGATACTTCGCCTGTGGTGCCTGTAACACGCTACAGCAAGCCTAAAAGCGTAGGAAAATCTATAACCTGTGGTAAGGATTTTACTAATAATGATGAGGTTTGGCAAGCATTTTTAAGCTTTGCCGAAACCATAAGCGCTACACTGCGGGAATATAATTTATATGCAAGCGGCGTACAGGTGCATATCCGTACTTCTTCGCTTGCGGTAAAGGAATTCAGTGCCACACATAAAACTGCTACAAACTCTGCCTTAGTATTGGCACGCCGCGGCTTTGATTTATTTTGCAAAAATTACACCTTTCCCGAAGCCTTACGCTCTGTAGGACTAAGGGCAATAGGGCTTAAAGAGGACGCCGTAGCAGTACAGCAAGATCTTTTTGGTGAAAGTGAATGTGAAGCCTATAACAATATGGTTGAAGATTCTATATATAAGGTAAGGCAAAAATTTGGCAGTGATTCGATAAAAAGGGGAAGAATACTGTAGACTTTTTAATAAAAATGTCGTATACTATGTATATGCTTAAAGTTAAACACTATTTTAGGAGAATGTTATGCGTTATACCAATGATTTTGACAGCAATAATGATACTGTAGATTTATATAGCAATAGTACATTTGAGGATATTTCATCTTCGAGTAAAAAGCACCATAAACATAAGGGTAAGAAAAAAAAGAAGGCTACGGTTATTATTGCAACCGTTTGTATTATACTATCGGTTCTTATAATACTTGTAGGCAGCGGCTATTTTTATGCTTTTTCTATACTTGATAATGTAGAGCGTATTCCGCTTGAAACTGAGGATTTGGCTGAGCTGAATATCGATACAAGCACCTATTCATCGGTTAAAAATATTGCTCTTTTAGGTATTGACTCGCGTAAGGATAACGATTCGGGCCGTTCGGATGCAGTTATTATTTTGACTATAGATAAAAAGCATAGTAAAATTAAGCTTACATCTATAGCTCGTGACAGTTATGTTCAGATTGACGGAAAGGGCAAGGACAAGCTTACCCACGCTTACGCTTTCGGTAAATCAACCTTGGCGGTTAAAACACTTAATAAAAACTTCGGGCTTGAAATTACCGATTATGTAACCATAAACTTTTATGAGTTTTCCCGTATAATTGATTATATAGGCGGGGTTGAAATAGATGTAAACAAAAAGGAAAAAGACCACCTTAACAGCTATATTATACCAAAGCTTAAAAAACAGACTGACCTCGAATGTGATACTATTTCCAAAACAGGTAAACAGCTTCTTTCGGGAACACAGGCACTATGTTATTCAAGAATCAGAAAAATTGATGGTGATGTAGAGCGCGGTAACCGTCAAAAAGAAGTACTTGAAGCTATGTTTGACAGAGTTAAAGATACAAACATTACCAAGCTTCCGTCGGTTGCTGAGATGGTGCTTTCACAGTGCCAAACCTCGCTTTCTACACAGGATATTATGGGTATGGGTGTTTGGGCAGTAACCTCAAAGCCCTCTATTGAAACTATGAGTGTACCTAATGATGATATACCTTCTAAAGGTCAAACTATTAACGGCTCTTGGCAGTATGTTTATGATTTAGATACTGCCAGCAAGGAAATGGAAAAGTTTATTTTAGAAAATTAACAACAGTAAAAGGAAAAGGCTATCGTTGGTGATTTATCACCTACAATAGCCTTTTAATTTTTTATAAAATTTATAATTCTTTTTAACAGGGAAAACGCTTTTTTAAATAAATATCTTATGGGATAGCTTATGCGTAGCAAAAAAACATAAAGCTTATAGCTAAGGCTTTTTTTACATTCATAGTATTTACCGTTTCTGTAAAAGCCTTTCATAACACCTAAAATGTCATCTGTAGGTATTTGGGTTTCATTAAAGTAAAGGTTATCCCCACGAAGAATGGGGTTGCTGTCTTTAAATTTTATAATACGGTGAAGTATAACTTCATTTGTAGCTGGCTTACGGTATAAAAGCACATCATTAACCTTTAATTTTTGGGGTAAAGGGACAATTACTGCGCGGTCTTTTCCGTTGCGAAACAGGGGATACATACTTTTGCCCGAGGTAGTGCCTACAAGCTCACCCTTCTCTGCCAAAACACCTTTTACAACATCAAAATTATTATTGTTCATATAAGTAAATCTGCCGCTTTGAGAGAGTCAATAAATTTGTTTACGGTAGCCTCTAAGGCTTCTTCTGACTCGGTTTCAAAATCTTCCTTAATTTTAGAAATAATCTGCGGAATTGTTATATCTTCCTTTAAAAGATTTAAAATATAGGCGCCTGTTTCATTGGTTTTTATAATGCCTTGCTCCCCGTATCCGCTATCAATCGGAACGGCAACCGTTTGTCCCGCAACTTCACTTATAGCAAAGGTGTATTTAAGCTTCATAGAGTTTCTCCTTCAAAAATCTTATTGTAGGCAGTCATTGCCGCCGATATATCGGTATTGCATTTTATCACCCAAATATCAACCGATTTTAAAAGACTGTCTAATAGTTCAAGCGTTTTTATGGCAGCTTTCGAATCGTGCGGCATAAATACTTGGCTAAAAACAAAATTAAGCGCTTCTTTTGAAGTGATTTTTTTACAGCTGTTTTCGGCAGCCCGTTCAATAAAGCAAATATGCTTTATTGGAACTTTTGCATTTTTAGATAACCTTTCTTTGCCGCACCAAGGCGTTCCATAGCCATAGGGGGTATTATTCAAAAAGCGTATAATTGGCTTATCGCCGTTTATTATTTGTACTTTTTTACCTAAAAGCTTTTGCCATAAAAGAGTATGGGTAGTTTTACCTGTGCCGCTTTGCGCTAAAAACGCGACCCCGTTGCCGTTTACATCTATTAAAGATGCGTGAATGTTAAATGCATCATAATTAGGAATAAGGTCTATAAGCTTTTTATAAAAAGCATTTATCTCACCCTGTATAGTATTAACAGTAGTAGGGGTGATATAGCGCGCGGCTTCAACTTCTTCGGGTGTTACTTCTATGACAAGTTGCGGTTTGCCGCAAAATTTATAGCCTTCTAAAAAGTGATCCATTGCTTCTGTCGAATTTTTAAAATCAATTATAAAATCTGCTAATTTGCAAATCACAACATTACCCCCTCTTTTTAATATATGGTATAAAACTCAAAATAATATGGGTGTTATCAAGTAAAGTTTCTTGAAAACACCCATTATTTATTTTACTTTTTGTGTTTTTTGAAACACATGCTTTGCTGTATTTGATTTAAATTAATGCCAAGGAGTCCAACCATTCATGGTTTCTTTATTTGGGTCAACCTCTTCTGATGAGTCGGGCTCGGATGTATCGGGTTCTGATGTGTCAGGTTCGCTTGAAGTATCTGAATCGCTTGACGTGTCGGGTTTGCTTGATACATCAGGATTTTTTGATGTATCGGGATTGCTTGAGGAATCCCCGCTGACGATAGGTTCGTCCGAAGAAGCGTTGCCAGAATTATCTGGCTCAGAGTTTTCTTGCTTTTCTGAACTTGTAGTGTTAGAAGAACTGTTTTGAGCCTGAGTAGAAGTGTTACTACTGTTTGTAAGTTTTCTTTCTATAAGCATATAGACACCTGACTGAATAAAGGTTACAGTAGCAGTTTTATCTTTTTTATTTATTGTGCAGTCAAGCTCTATAAGATTATCATCAGACGAAACGAAGTAAGCTTCAATTTGGTTAAGGTTATAGTTTTCGGGAATATTTATAACAACCTTTGCAATACCGTTTGCAAGAACTTCCTTGCCGTCTTTTTGCGCGGTAATGTTATATATTAAGTATTCCTTTGCAAACGTTCTTACTTTGTGACGGGAACGGTAATACTTTTTATCAAATATTCCAAGCTTATCTACTGAAAATTCAGTGCCGTCTTCAAAGGCGTTTGTTTCACCCAACAGCTTAGCGCCCTTGCTTTCGGCTAAGTTTTCATAATTGGTAGTTGGAGTTTCAGATAAACCAACATCCTCGTTATCCACATTCGGAAGAACACCCTCTGTGCCGCTATTACCGCCAAGGTTACCTACATCGTCGCCCTGGGTAGGCTCCGTTACCTTGTCACTCGCTATTGGGGAACTGGCAGGGGTTTTAACAGTGTCTTCAAAAAGGTAGGTGGGAAAGGTGGCTATTACCGAAACGGCAATAAGCGCTAATACCACGCTGACACAAACAATAATGATTGTTTTTTTATTCATAAATTTACCTGCTTATTAGTTTTTGGGGATGGGTAATTCACCGTCGCCATCACCACCGCCAACTACACCGCCGCCGGTATTTTCGCTATCAAAGCCTAGGTTGCAAAGGAAATTAAGAATTTCTATTTCGGGTTCTGAGAATATTTTTTTCATTTATGTTACCTCTTAATATTTTTAATTACGATACTACGTCAGTTTCAGTAGCAACAATACTCTTTGCATTTTCAGAAATCGTAACAACACCGTTATCTACAGAATAGGCAATACCGGTGTATCTTACGTCTTTTTGGGCACCGTGTAAACGAACGGTATATTCTAAAATGTTGTTATCTTCGTCTTTCCACATATAGTTCTTTTGCTTGAATAAGTAAAGATTTACTGTGGTAGTACCACCGTCAGACTTTGGAACATTATAATATACATGAGTTATGCCGTTGGCTATGTTTTCAGGCTTATTTAATATAGCAGAAGCGTTATTGTAAAGTGCTTTAACAAAATCTTTAACCTCATAGCCTAGTGCGATATAATAATGCTTTAATTCAAGCCAGTCGCCCTCAAATATCATAGTGCCGTGTTCGAGATTTTCGTTAGTGGCATTATAGAGATTTGAGAAGTTACCAAAACGCAATAATGCAGGATGGTTTAGATCGTTAGAAAGACCAAAGGTGGTAATTCCGTTTTCGGGTTTATCGAAAGTTTGGTATACATACTTGTTAACGGCATTTTCAAAACTAAAAGTACCGTTTTCGTTTTTATTTGCATATACATAGGTTGTCTTATTATCTTCGCCAGTAACCTCGCTATAAACACCGCCAGCGGGGGTGAAGGTTGTGTTAGATACAGGTGGAGTGAAGTCTGTTGTGGATTGCTTAATTGTAGTTTCATTCACTGCTGTTTTAACTTCAACAGTACCTTCTGCAGAGGTTAACTGGAACAAAACTGTGCCTGATTCAGCAGCACTGCCTGTGACTGTGATAGTAGCAGATTCGTTTGAAGCGGTAGTTGCAATAACAAGTCTTGCGCTTGTAACATTTTCTTCTAATAAATCTACAAATCTAATAGTGTTACCTGTTTTAGTATAGGTTACATTTTCTTGCGCAACTTCTTCTCTGAAGTTATATGCTTTAACTTCTCCAAGTGTGGTTCCTTGTTCTGCTGTAACAGTAACGTCCACAGCTTTAACAGTGTCAAAATTATCAAACCTTACAGTAAAGTAGGTTTTGGTTCCTTCTTCTACAGCACTACCCTTGTTGGTTACAATTGACACTTTGGCGGTTTCACCTGCTGCTGAAGAACTAAGAGTAGTTACGCTAAACAGCATAATAACTGCCAAAAGAACGGCTAATATTTTTTTCATGAAAAATCCTCCTAAAAAATGATTTTTTAAAAATACATACAATAAACGCGTATTTTACATTGTTACATTCATTATACAAAATTTGTTAACAAAAGTCAACTGCTTTTACATTGTATTTTGTTGTGAAAATATAATAAAATTTTTGGATTTTTTTATTGAATATTATGAAACGAAGATTTTCGGTACTATTTTTAAATTTCAAAGAGCTTTAAAGCAGCAATATGAAGCCTCTCTATATGCCGTTTACTGTAATTCAGAATCAGGCTGATTTCTTCAAGGGTGTGTCCGCATATATACTTTTCATATAAAACAAGCTTAAGGCGTTGATCGTTTATTTTTTCTAAGCTTTCTTCAATGGTGTATCTTTTTTTCTCACATTGCTTTATTCTTTTAAGATACTGATTTTTTTCTGTTGGATTTTTTAAAATCAATTCGTTAAGTATTCTAATTTCATCGCCTTGTAAAAGATAAGAATTTAAATATTCTTTTTTTCTGTCCATTTTATTTTCCTTTCTTTACAATGGCGGTATACTGGCCGTAGCTATATTTGGTTTTGTTTTTTCGGTTGTATTCTTCTGCTTCGCGAACTCTTTTGTAAAGTGGACTGTCAACCAGCATTTTTTTGCGCGTTTTTTCTTTAAGCCAGGCTTTTTCGCCTTTGTGCTTGCATTCTGCCGAGCAATAATTGGTTTGGTCTTTTTTAAGCTTTGCGCCGCAATAATGACAGTATTCACTCTTTTTTTGGCTAAAATTCTGGCTTTTACATGAAGGACAAACATTTATAACTTCATAAGGTGGGGTTGCGAGTCCATGCCTTTCATACACCTTTAAAGCGTGTGAAAAGCTGTAACCACAATCAAGACAAAAATACATTTTATACACTTCCTTTTTGTTTTTTCACACTTAAGAAAGTACAAAAATGTATTTTTGTAAACGTAAAGAAATAAAAAGAATGCGGCCGAGGTTTATCGACCGCATATTTTTAATGCTTTCACTATGTCTATTGGTTGGAAAGAACAGTATTTACGGCATACTTTCATTTTTGTTAGTAAATGAAAATTAGCGAAAGTAAAACGAAAAATTGGTTGACTTTATATGCGTGTTAAAGTATAATGACAACATAGTTTATTGTATAATTAAGGTTATTGATTTTTTATTAGATTCAGCGTTTTTGAAAAGGGGAAGAGTGAATGTCAGTTTATCTTGCAATAGATTTGGGTACAACCGGTTGCCGAAGCATACTTTTTGATAATAAATTAGATATTTTAGCTTCCGACTATGAAGAGTACGCTCTTTTAACAGAGAAAGAAAATTATGTTGAGCAAGATGCTATGAAGTGGTGGGAATTGACACTAAGTACATCAGCAAATGCTATAGAAAAAGCAGGTATAAGCGGTGAAGAAATTGATAGTATTTCTATTTCTTCGCAGGGTATTACTATAGTTCCTGTAGATGAAAATTTCACCCCGCTTTACAATGCTATAACATGGCTTGATACCCGTGCCGAGAGTGAAACCGATCAAATGAAAGAAGATTTTTCGGAAGAAAAGATATTTACTTTAACAGGCAAGCCTGTTTCATCGGCATATACCTTACCGAAGCTAATGTGGTTAAAAAGCAATCAGCCCCAAGTTTTCGACAAGGCTTACAAGTTTTTAATGCCTATGGATTTCCTTATAGCAAGATTCACAGGCGAGTGCGTAACCGATTACAGTATGGCTTCGGGAACGCTTATGTATGACATTAATAATTCTTGTTGGAGTAAAGAAATACTTGATTTTTATGGAATTAGAGAGGATAAACTTCCAAAGATAATTTCTGCAGGTAAAAAAGCAGGATTTGTTCTTCCGGAAGTTGCAAAAAGGTTAGGTCTTAAAAAGGATTGCGTTATAGCTGTTGGTGCGCAAGACCAAAAATGTGCCGCTTATGGTGTGGGTCTTAAGGACGGAATTATGACTATATCCTTAGGTACCGCCGCTGCCATAACTAAGCTTTGGAAAACTGCTAATACGCAACAAAATGACGGCGTTGGCTGGTGTGGATATATTGATAAAGACGAGTTTGTAACCGAAGGTGTTATCAACACTGCGGGCACTTGTCTTAGATGGATTCGCGATATGCTATTTAAAGGCGAAAAATATAATGTGATTGATAAAGAGGCTAAAGAGGCTTTAGAGCGTGGCTCGTCATTACTGTTTTATCCTTATCTTGCGGGAGCTAGTTCACCTGATTATTATCCCGATAGCAATGGTGTTTTTTACGGTATGAGCTTAGCAACTGCTCGTGGTGATTTTGCACTAGCTGTTATGGAAGGTATTGCATTCCAAATACGAGTTATCCTTGAAGCAATGAAGGCTTACGGTAATGTTGATACCCTTGTTTTATTTGGTGGTGGTGCTAACGGTACTTTATGGCCGTCTATTATTGCTAATGCTACAGGTATGAAAATTTATGTTCCAAAAAGCTTTGAAGCGGCAGGAGCAGGTGCTGCAATGCTTGCAGCAAAGGCGACAGGTGTAGCTTTAGAGCCTATGGAAACGGAAAATGTATTTTTACCCGAAAATGCGGATAAGTATAACGAAAAATACCTAAAATATCGCGAAATCGAGAAAAAATTATGGGCTTGAGGTAAAAAATATGTTAGCAATTATAAATGCTCAAATTGTATTAGAAAATGAAATATTAGAAAATGGTGTTTTGCTTGTAGAAGATGGTAAAATATTAAACTATGGCAAAGCGTATGATATTGAAGTACCAAACGGAGCCGAGATTTTTGATGCTAATGGATTGTATGTGGGTCCAGGTTTTGTTGATATTCACTGCCACGGTGGTAATAATTGTAGGTTTGATACAGAGCCTGTTGGTGCCGCAAATTATTTTTTAACTACAGGAACCACAACCGTATTACCGACTTTTTACACCGATATAACCCCCGATGAATACATAGACGCGATTGACCGAGTAATAACCGCTATAGATAACGGCTTGGCTAAAAACATTGGCGGATTTTATATGGAAGGGCCGTATACAAACGAAAAGTTTGGGGCTTCTCCTGAGAAAAACCGTTGGCGTGGTGAAATTAAAGCGGAAGACTACGAAAAGGTAGTTGAACGTGCGGGTAAATATGCAAAAGTTTGGGTAATTGCACCTGAAAGAATGGGAATTGAGCCTTTTTTAAAAAAGGTTAATGAGGTTAACCCTAATGTGACAATAAGCGTTGGTCATAGTGAGGCGACTCCGTCACAGATAAGGGAATTTAAGAAATACGGCTTAAGATTACTAACTCATTGTACCGATGCTACGGGTAGATTACCTTGCCCTGCTGGTACTCGAAACTGTGGACCTGACGAAGCTTGTTTCTTAGATGACGATATGTATGCTGAAGTAATATGTGATTCGCAAGGTATACACGTTAACCCCGATATGCTGAAACTAATACTTAAAATTAAGGGTAAGGAAAGAATAATACTTATTTCGGATAGTTTCGTAAGTGATGAGCCTTCACCAAAAGAATTTGCACATATTAAGGACCTTAATTTTGATGCAAATGGCGGACTTTGCGGTAGTAATCTTACCCTTAATGTTGCTTGTGCAAATATGATGAAGCATACAAGCGCTTCAATCAATGATGTGTTTTTAATGGCTAGCCGTAATGGCGCAAGAGCTATTGGGTTGGATAAAGAAATCGGAACTATCGAGGTTGGCAAAAAAGCTAATCTTGTTATAGTAAATAAAGAATTCCAGGTTAAAAAAGTTATTTTAGAAGGTGAATTTGTATGTTAAAAGCAGGAATGACCCGTGCCGATATCACACCGCCAAAAGGTTTGGAATTGGCAGGCTATCCACATTACCCCAGAAACAATGAAGGTTTTCACGACCCGCTTTATGCCGCTTGTATGTATTTAAACAACGGTGAACAAGAAGTAGCAATGGTAACATTGGATTTATTGTTCTTTTCAAAAAAGCATGTTGCTACTGTTCGCCGTAAAGCAATGGAGAAATGCGGAATCCAAGAACAGAATATAATGATAAGCTGTTCACACACCCACTCAGGACCTTGGGCATCGGGCCGACTTGATATTGAAAGTCTTGAAGCTGGCAAAGAGCAACCTAAGGAATATGTTGAAAGTCTTATTTCGACTATCGTTGATATTATCTGCGAAGCAAAAAATAATTCATTTAATGCTTATTTCACTTCGGGAACTGCCGTTTGCGGTGCAGAATCGGGTATTGGTGGTAACCGCCGTATACCTGGCGGCCCTCATGATCCGTTAGTAAGCGTTATGGCAGTTAAGGATGAAAGCGATGCTATTCGCGGAATAATGGTTAACTACACACTTCACCCAACCTTTATACACGAGTGGAGCAATGTTTGTACCGCCGATTATCCTTGCTATTTAAAATTACAGCTTGAAGAAATGGAGCCTAAGGCTTTGGTTGGCTTTGCGCAGGGTGCTTCGGGTAATCAGTCGAGCAGATATTATAGACAGGGCGAAAGCTATGACGAAGCTGAACGTGTTGGCAGAACATTGGGTAAAGCGGCACATACAGTGCTCGAAAAAGCAGTATGGACAAATGAATTACCAATAAAGGTTGCAAACAGCGAAATTGAGCTTGAGCTTCGTGATTTTGGTACCGAAGAAGAGCTTATAGCTCAGGTAGAGCATGACGAAAAAATCTACAAAGAGCTTTATGCAAAATACGGCGATTCCAAAAACCGCGAAGAATATTATCTATGGCAAAACGCCAATCTTAAGTTATTGGGCTCTGAAGACCAGCTTGGATATGTTCGTATGCAAAAGAAGGGAATTAAGGTTGAGCTTCTTAGCGACGAAGCACCTGCAGAAATACAGGTAATCCGTTTAGGCGGAACACTTATAGTAGGTGTTCCGGGAGAGATGTTTGTTGAATATGCTCTTTACATAAAAGCGGTAGCAGGCTTTGGTACTGTTATAGTAAACGAGCTTGCAAACGGTTGCTTGCCCGGATATTTATACACACCTGAATCGCTTGTTACAGGCGGATATGAAACCGATACATCTATGCTTGGCGAGAATTTTGGTGAGCATTTAGTAGATAAAGCTTTTGAAACTATAAAGAAGGTAAAATGAGGTACATATTATGATATTTGGAAAAGATGAATTTACTTTTAAGCCTGCAGAATTTTATCCTTTTAAGGATTTAAAGGAAATTGAGCGCGTACGTAATATCACAAAAGAAGATATTATCGCTATGGATGGTAAGCATCCTACAAGCCCTTCAATGAGCGTTAATGTAATCAAAAACGAAGAGTTTGAAATGATTATGCTTACCGATATGGTAAAGCGTATAATTGATTCTGACAGATACGACCAAAAGTGCGTTATGATAATGTGTAACCCTTGCCCTACTTACCGCAAGGTTGCATATATGCTTAAAGAGTTAAATGTAAACTGCCGTAATGTTAAGTTTTATATGATGGATGAATGGGCTGACGACCAAGGAAATGTTGCACCGCTTTCATATAAAGCAGGCTTTGGTAATGCTTTTTATCGCTTTATGGTATCTAATATTTTAGACTTAGGCTTTAAGGAAGAGAATTTTATTTACCACAGTAATAAAACCACCCCCGATTTTTCAAAAATGTTAGAAGCAGACGGCGAAGCCGATATTGTTTATTCGGGACCCGGTTGGCCCGCACACCTTGCATTTATAGACCCCGTTGATGATTGGTTTAAGCCAACTATGGAAGAGTATTTAGAGCAGGGCGCCAAGGTTGCAAAATTACATCCTTTAACCGTTGCGCAAAACTCACTCCACGGTTGTTTTGGTTGCTCGGGTGATATTTCAAAAGTGCCGCCTATGGGTGCAATGATGGGACCGAGAGATGCTATGAAGGCTAAAGCGGTACTTGATATGCACGGTATAACCACCGCAGGTACTCACGTTACTTGGCAAAGATTATCTTCCCGTCTTAGCATATTTGGAAAACCCAGTCAGGACGTTCCTGCATCAATATTACAGCTGAGAGAAAATCCTACAAAGGTTATCATTAGTGAAAACTTGGCATCCACAATTAAGGATGATGATTTCTTCCAGTATTAAGGGTGAATTAATATGATTTCTTGTACAGAGTTTATACCTGCGTATAGTGAGCTTTTTACTTTTTTAGATGAAAATTACGGTAGGCAAGAGGTTGACTGCTTTTGGGAGTACTTATTTACTCCCGATGGAGCGGGAATACCACTTATCAACCATCTTGAAAAAGAGGGTATTAGAGGTTGCTACACCTATTGGAGTGGCTCTTTAAATGAAGAAGCTGCCGACTTTTCGATGTATTTAAACGAAAAAGATGGTTGGTTTAAAATTAAAATGCACCGTTGTCCTTCTAAAGGTAGACTTTTAGAGTTAAAGGACACAATAGGTATCGAGCCGTATCCTGACTACTGCTTGCATTGTGACCACTATAGAGAATCTGTAGAAAAAGTAGGACTTGAGTATATTTATGATTTCTGCGGTACAGACAAGGCTTCCTGTTCAATTTTAGTATATGACCCTAAGAAGTTTCCAAAAAAGTTGATTGTTGACAAAGATACTTTACAAATGCATAGAAATGCCGCTGATAATGAGTATTTTCACAAGGATTTTCATAGCAGTTTAAATAGTGGAATTGATTACCTTGGGGAAAAATACGGTGAAGAAGTGCTAATAGACTATCTTCAGAAATTTACAAACAATGTTTATAAGAATGTTATTGCAGATGTAAAGAAACGCGGTATAGAAGCGATTAAAGAAAAAATAGTAGACACTTATAAAAAAGAAAAAAGTGTAGAAGTTTTACATATTACAGAAGATGCAAATAAAACGATTTTTGAAATTGATTATTGCCCTGCAGTAAAACACTTAAATGATACCGGTAGAAAAGTTACACCTTGGTTTGAGTACAGCACAACGGTTGTAATGGAAGTTTTTGCAAAATACGCAGGCCTTAAATTTCAAATGGAATATTATGACGAATTAACTGGCAAGGCAAAATATTCTTTTTCTAAATAACACAAATAAAAAACTGACACCACTTTAATGAGCTGCCCCAATTTGTGCGGACAGTACAAAAACCGCCTTTATGGTAGTTGAAATTAAATTTTAAGCAACGAACTGGCATCGCTTTTCTAGTGGTGTCAGTTTTGTTTTAAGTTGAATGCGCTGGTGATTGTAGAAATG
>JAFQOJ010000002.1 GCA_017403265.1 Clostridia bacterium | reverse complement strand
GAAGGCAAATAAAAAGCCCCTTTAGGGGCAGCCGGTGAAAGTGTTGCGGTTGGCAAACTTTTCGACGAGCCTATAGGCTCAGCCGGTCTTATGCCCTAAGGGGGCAGTGCATACTACCGGCACGGCCGGTAGTTATGATTAGTACATTCCACCTGCGCCTGCGGCAGCAGCAGCGGCTTGTGCTGCGGCGGCAGCATCTTCGGGGTTGTCAGCAACAAGGCTTTCGGTTGTAAGCACCATTGATGCAACGCTTGATGCATTCTCAAGTGCAGAACGTGTAACCTTAGTCGGATCAACAATACCTGCTTCTAACATATCGGTATATACTTCATTATAAGCATCAAAGCCATAATTTACCTTACCTGAATTTATAATTTTTTCAATTATTACAGAGCCTTCAAGACCAGAGTTATAAGCAATTTGGCGAATGGGTGCTTCCAAAGCCTTTAAAACAATTTGAACACCTGTTTTAATATCGCCGTCAACAGTATCAGCTAAAGCGCTAATTGCAGGGATAGCATTAATAAGTGCTACACCACCACCTGCTACAATGCCTTCTTCAACTGCTGCCTTTGTAGCTGAAAGAGCATCTTCAATACGGAGCTTTTTGTCCTTCATTTCAATTTCGGTAGCGGCACCAACCTTAATTACTGCAACACCGCCCGCAAGCTTTGCAAGTCTTTCCTGAAGCTTTTCACGGTCAAAATCAGATGTTGTAACGCTAAGCTCGTTTTTAATTTGATTTATGCGGTCATTAATAGCAGCAGAGTCACCCGCACCGTCAACAATGATTGTGTTTTCTTTTGAAACCTTAACCTGACGGGCTTTACCCAACTGGAACATTTGGGTTTCCTTAAGATCTAAGCCCAATTCTTCAGAAATAACTTCACCGCCTGTTAAAATAGCGATATCACGAAGCATTTCCTTACGTCTGTCACCAAAGCCGGGAGCCTTAACAGCAACACAGGTAAAGGTGCCGCGAAGCTTATTAACAATAAGGGTTGAAAGGGCTTCGCCTTCAATATCCTCAGCGATAATAAGAAGCTTTTTGCCTGCATTTACAATCTGTTCTAATATTGGTAAAATTTCCTGAATATTGCTAATTTTCTTATCTGTAATAAGAATTAAAGCATCGTCTAAAACTGATTCCATTTTATCAGTATCTGTAACCATATAGGGTGTGATATAACCGCGGTCAAACTGCATACCTTCAACAACTTCAGAATATGTTTCAGCGGTCTTTGATTCTTCAACAGTAATAACACCGTCAGCAGTAACCTTGCTCATAGCGTCGGCAATAAGGTTACCTATAGTCTCGTCACCTGAAGAAACAGTAGCAACGCGGGCGATATCCTCGCTACCCGAAACCTTTTTAGAGTTAGCAATAATGGTTTCTGTTGCGGTATCAACCGCTAACTTGATACCCTTTTTAATTACCATTGGATTAGCGCCTGCGGCAACATTTTTCATACCGTCATTAATAAGAGCCTGTGCTAAAACTGTAGCGGTTGTAGTACCGTCACCTGCGGCATCGTTAGTTTTAACAGATACTTCTTTAACAAGCTGTGCGCCCATATTTTCAAATGGGTCCTTAAGCTCAATTTCCTTTGCAATAGTAACACCGTCATTTGTAATAAGCGGTGCGCCGAATTTCTTATCAAGAACAACGTTTCTGCCCTTGGGTCCTAATGTGACCTTTACAGCATTAGCAAGCTTATCAACACCTGTTTGAAGTGCTTTTCTTGCTTCTTCTCCAAAAATAATATCCTTAGCCATAAAAATATTCCTCCTACTCTACAATAGCTAAAATATCACTAAGGTGAAGAATTGTATAATCCACACCATCTAATTTTATTTCAGTTCCTGCGTATTTAGCGGCTATTACTTTATCGCCAACCTTTAGCTTCATTTCAACCTCGTTGCCGTTTAAAAAGCCATACTCGCTTACTGCAACAACTTGGGCAATTTGAGATTTTTCTTTTGCAGTAGAAGCTAAAACTATACCGCTTTTTGTAGTTTCTTCTGCTTCACAAGCCTTGATAACAATATTATCGGGCATTGGTTTTATTGTCATTTGAAAACAACTCCTTATGAAAATTTTTGACTATGTACAATATTTTAATACAACCAAATTAAAAGTCAAGCATTTTTGCAAAATTTTACATAATTTTAACAAAATATATTATTTATTTATATAAATATACATATTATTTTTCGTTGACAAATTTCGCATAATATGATAAACTAAACTTGTTCTTTGTGACTGACGGAAAAGTGGAGCACCACATGAAGCAAAGAATACTTATGCCGACCGTCTGGGCGCTCTTTTTCTATTGATTTATAGATTAAGTGCGCCCTTTTGTATTTTATGAGTAAAGGAGACCATCTTATGAAAAAAATCGGTATTATTATGGGCAGCGATAGTGATATGCCCACCGTACAAAAGGCTATTGACACATTAAAGTCTTTTGAAGTTCCGTACAAAGTACACATATTTTCGGCACACAGAACTCCCGTAGAAGCACGCGAGTTTAGTATTAACGCACGCAAAAACGGTTTCGGTGCCATAATTGCCGCTGCAGGTATGGCAGCACATTTAGCAGGCGCTATTGCCGCTAACACAACCTTACCTGTTGTAGGTATACCAATAAAATCCGGTCATTTAAACGGTATTGACGCATTACTTTCAACTGTACAAATGCCTTCGGGAATCCCTGTTGCAACTGTAGCTATTGACGGTGCTGTTAATGCCGCTTTGTTATGTATACAGATGCTTGCAATTGAAGACAAAGATTTAGCAAACCGCCTTGATGCTAAGCGTATTGCTGATGCACAAAAGGTATTAGATAAAAATAAAGCTGTAGAAATACAGTAATATACAAAGGAGATTTTAAAATGGAAAAAAAATTAGTTTACAAAGGTAAAACAAAGGATGTTTATGAGCTCGAAAATGGCAACTGCCTTTTAAAATTCAAGGACGACTGCACAGGTAAAGACGGCGTTTTTGACCCAGGTGAAAACCAAGTAGGTATTACTATTGACGGTGTAGGCGATGTTAACCTTCGTATGTCTATTTACTTCTTTGAAAAAGTAAATGCCGCTGGCATAAAAACACACTTCATTAATGCAAACCTTCAGGATACTACTATGGAAGTTCTTCCTGCAAAGGTTTTTGGTCACGGTCTTGAGGTTATTTGCCGTTACAAAGCAGTAGGTAGCTTTATCCGCCGTTACGGTGACTATATTGAAGAAGGCGCAGACCTTCCCGCTTATGTTGAAATGACCTTTAAAAACGACGAAAAGGGCGACCCGCTTGTAATCAAAGACGCATTAGTAGCTTTAGGCGTTATGACCGACAAGCAGTATGAAGATATTAAGGTTATGACTCAGCAGATTACTAAAATCGTTGCTGACGACCTTAAGGAAAAGGGCCTTGACCTTTACGATATTAAATTTGAATTTGGTTATGACAAAGACGGTAGCGTTATGCTTATTGACGAAATTGCTTCGGGCAATATGCGTGTTTATCAGGACGGTCAGTACATTGATCCTATGACCTTATCCAAACTTTTCTTTGCATAATTTTAAACCCTTTCAGTCATTCAAAAAAATTAAGGAGTATTTATGGGCGGTTTTTTTGGAGTAGTCAGTAAAACGGATGCTATATCTGATGTGTTTTTCGGTACTGACTATCACTCACACTTAGGCACACGCCGTGGCGGTGTTGCCGCATACGATAGTAAAATCGGTCTTCAAAGAGATATTCACAACATTTCAAACTCTTCCTTTAGAACTAAGTTTGAAAATATTTATGACGAAATGAGCGGTACTGCGGCAATTGGTTGTATAAGCGATTTTGAACCACAACCGTTGCTTATACGCTCAAAGCTTGGTGCTTATGCCATCTCTTTTTTAGGCATCATCAATAATTCCGACGAGCTTATAAAGCAGTATCTCTCTGAAAACGGCGGGCATTTTGATGCTATGACAGGTGGTAATGTAAACTCGGTTGAGTTGGTAGCTTCGCTAATAAATCAAAAAGAAAACTTTGCACAGGGTATCAAACACGCACAAGAGCTTATTGACGGAACTGCTTCTATTTTAATTCTTACCGATCACGGCACGGTTATAGCCGCGCGTGACCGTTTTGGCAGATTGCCTGTTATTATTGGTAAAAACGAAAATGGCTACAGTTTAGCAGTGGAATCCTTTGCCTTTCAAAAGCTAGGCTATGAAAAGGAAAAAGAATTGGGGCCGGGCGAAATTGTAGAAATTACTGCAGATTCTCTCACCGTTCTATCCCCTGCTTTACAAAAGAAGAAAATATGTGCTTTTCTTTGGAGTTATTACGGTTATCCCACCTCTACTTATGAGGGTGTCAACGTTGAAATTATGCGTTACCGTAACGGCGCAATATTAGCGCGAAATGATATGGAAAACGGTATTGCACAGGATATTGACTATGTGGGCGGAGTTCCCGATTCAGGCACTCCACACGCAATTGGTTATACCAATAAAAGCGGTAAACACTTTGCCCGCGCCTTTATTAAGTATACTCCCACTTGGTCACGCAGCTTTATTCCCAAAAATCAAAAGGACCGCAACCGTATTGCTAAAATGAAGCAAATCCCAATTCACGAGCTTATAACTGATAAAAAGCTTTTATTTGTGGATGATTCAATTGTACGCGGCACACAGCTTAAGGAAACAGTTGATTTTCTTTATCAAAACGGCGCTAAAGAAGTTCACATGCGCTCAGCTTGTCCGCCGATTTTATACAGTTGTAAATATTTAAGCTTTTCGCGTAACCAAAGCGATATGGATTTAATAGCACGCCGTGTTATTTTAGAGCTTGAGGGCGAGGAAGGCTTTAAACATATTGACGAGTACAGTGATTCTTCTAGCGAGCGCGGTAAGAAGCTTCGCAAAGCTATTGCAGAAAAATTTAATTTTGCTTCACTTGAATTCCAAACACTTGAAGGAATTATAGAGGCAATAGGACTTGATAAAAACGACTTATGCACTTACTGCTGGGACGGAAAGGAATAATAAAATGAATAATTCACAATCAAAATCCTACGCCGATGCAGGCGTTGATATTACCGCAGGTTACAAAGCGGTTGAACTTATGAAAAAACATATCGCCAGAACCCGAAACGAAGGCTGTCTTGACGATGTTGGCGGCTTTGGCGGTTGCTTCGGCTTGCCATTAGGCTATAAGGAACCCGTACTCGTTAGCGGTACTGACGGCTGCGGCACAAAGGTTAAGCTTGCAATTTTAATGGACAAGCACGATACAATAGGTATTGATGCAGTTGCAATGTGTGTTAACGATATTATTTGTTGCGGTGCAAAACCTCTATTTTTCCTTGACTATATTGCTTGCGGTAAAAATTACCCTGAAAAAATTGCAGAAATCGTAAGCGGTGTGGCTGAGGGTTGTGTTCAGTCGGGCGCTGCCTTAATCGGCGGTGAAACTGCAGAACACCCCGGTATGATGCCAGAGGATGATTACGACCTTGCAGGCTTCTCAGTTGGTATTGTTGACAAATCTAAAATCTTAGACAATACAAAAATGCAGGAGGGCGATGTTATTATTGCTCTTGCTTCAAGCGGTGTTCACTCTAACGGTTTTTCGCTTGTTCGTAAGGTTTTTGATATTGAAAACTGTGACCTTTATAAAACCTATGAAGAGCTTGGCGGTAAATCCTTAGGTGAAGTTCTTCTCACCCCTACAAAAATCTATGTTAAATCTGTATTAGCACTTTTAGAGCAGGTTGATGTAAGTGCTATATCCCACATTACCGGCGGCGGTTTTTATGAAAATATCCCAAGAAGTTTGCCTGACGGTTTTGGCGCCGAAATTATTAAATCAAGCATTAAGGTATTGCCTATATTTGATTTAATTGCCAAAACAGGAAACATTCCCGAAAGAGATATGTATAACACCTATAATATGGGTGTTGGTATGAGTATTGTTGTGCCAAAAGCAGATGCCGAAAAGTCTTTAGAAATTTTGAAAGCTAATGGCGAAGACGCTTATGTAATAGGCAAAATAGTAAAGACAGACACAAAAATTACAATTATTTAAGGTGTATTATGAAAATTAATATAGCAGTTTTGGTTTCAGGCGGCGGTACAAATTTACAAGCACTTATCGATTCCCAAAATAGCGGGATTATAAAATCAGGCGAAATTAAGCTTGTAATTTCCAATAATCCCGATGCTTTTGCATTAATTCGCGCAAAAAACGCAAATATTGATACTTTAGTTTGCAACAAAAAAGAATTAGGCGATAAATTTGAAGATTCGCTTATTAAGGCACTTGAAAAGAACAATATTGATATTATTGTTTTAGCAGGCTTTATGTGTATTTTAAGTGAAAAATTCACTTCTCACTTTGCAAACCGAATTATAAATGTTCACCCCTCCCTTATTCCCTCGTTTTGCGGTAAAGGCTTTTATGGGCTACGCGTACACGAGGCGGCGCTTGAATACGGTGTAAAAGTAACAGGTGCTACAGTGCATTTTGTAAACGAAATTCCTGACGGCGGAAAAATTATAATGCAAAAAGCGGTATACATAAACGAAGACGATACACCCGAATCTTTACAAAAACGCGTTATGCAAGAAGCTGAGTGGAAAATTTTACCCGAAGCTTTAGAAAAGGTTTGCAAGGAACTAAACTAATTTACAAGGAGAACAAAAATGGAAATTAAGACTATTGCTAACGAATTAAATTCCTTAGCCTATCACGGCAGAGGTATCATTATCGGTAAAAGTGCAGACGGTAAAAAAGCAATAACTGCATATTTTATTATGGGTAGAAGTGAAAACAGCCGTAACCGTATATTTGTAGAAGACGGTGAAGGCATTAGAACACAGGCTTTTGACGAATCTAAAATGGTTGACCCACACCTTATTATTTATGCTCCTGTAAGAGTTTTAGGTAATAAAACAATTGTTACTAACGGCGACCAAACCGATACTCTTTATAAGCTTATGGATAAGCAAATGACATTTGAGCAGGCTCTTCGTACACGCGAATTTGAAGATGACTGTCCTAACTTCACTCCCCGTATTTCAGGCATTATCCGCCTTGAAAACGGTGATATGAACTACGCTATGTCTATACTTAAATCTGCAGAAGGCGACGGTTCTTCTTGCCAGAGATATACCTTTGCTTATACAAACCCACTTGCAGGCAAAGCAAAGTTTATCCATACATATAAATGCGATGGCAATCCGTTACCAAGTTACGAGGGCGAGCCCAAAACCCTTGAACTTCCCGATTGCGATATTGATGCACTCACAGATTTAATTTGGAAGAATTTAAACCAAGATAATAAAGTTTCCCTTTTCGTAAGATATATTGATTTACAAAGCGGTAAATATGAATCGAGAATTGTTAATAAAAACGAGGCATAAAAATGAAGCTTGAAAATTTAAAAATTAATTTTCTTGGTGATAGCATTACCGAAGGTCACGGCACTACTGCCGATGATAAAGTCTTTCATCAGATAATAAAGCGTGAATACGGTTTAGCAACTGCCATTAACTGTGGCATTGGCGGAACACGAATTGCAAAACAAAATGTTCCAAGTAACCACCGTTACGATTTGTATTTTGGTTTGCGCGCCAAAATTATGCCACGCAATGCTGATGTAATTGTTGTTTTTGGCGGCACTAACGATTTTGGTCACGGCGATTCTAAAATGGGTACAATTGACAGCACAGATATTTATACCTTCTGCGGCGGCTTAAATACCCTTATTACTGATTTGAAGACGGATTTTCCAAACAGTAAAATTATTTTTATGACTCCGCTTAGGAGAAAAACCGAAAATATCCCCAACCACGACGGTAAAATTTTGCGCGATTATGTTGACGCTATTACCCAAATAACCAAAAAGCATAATATTCCTGTTATCGACCTATTTAGAAGCGGTATTATTGACCCCGAAGATACCGATGTTATTCCTGACGGATTGCATCCCAGCGACAAAGGACATATTATTATGGCAGATTATATCGCCAAAGAACTACTTAAAATTTAAGGAGAACTATTATGAAAGAATTTGAACTTAAATACGGTTGTAACCCCAACCAAAAGCCCTCTAAAATCTATATGGCAAACGGTAGCGAATTGCCAATTGAAATTCTTTGCGGCAGACCGGGTTATATAAATTTCCTTGATGCATTTAACTCTTGGCAGTTAGTAAAGGAATTAAAGGAAGCTTTAGCTCTTCCCGCTGTTACCTCCTTTAAGCATGTAAGCCCTACAAGTGCCGCTGTTGGTACTATTCTTCCCGAAAAGCTTAAAAAGGCTTGCTTTGTGGACGATATAGACGGTCTTGACAATTCACTTCTCGCTTGTGCTTACGCTCGCGCTCGCGGTACCGACCGTATGTGTTCTTTTGGTGACTGGGTAGCCCTTTCAGATAAATGTGATGTTACCACTGCTCTTTTAATCAAGCGCGAAGTATCTGACGGTGTTATTGCCCCTGATTATGACCCCGAAGCTTTAGAGATTTTAAAATCAAAGCGTAACGGCAACTATAATATTGTTAAAATTGACCCCAACTATGTACCCGCTTCACAGGAAACAAAGCAAGTATACGGCATCACCTTTGAGCAAGGCAGAAATAACTTTAAAATTGATGAAGAATTACTTTCTAACCTTGTTACTGAAAATAAAAATTTACCCGATAGTGCAAAACGCGATTTAATTATTTCGCTTATCACCTTAAAATACACCCAATCTAACTCGGTTTGCTTTGCAGTAGACGGTCAGGCTATTGGTGTAGGTGCAGGTCAGCAATCTCGTATTCACTGTACCCGTCTCGCAGGCAGTAAGGCAGATACTTGGTTCTTACGCCAACACGACAAGGTATTAAATCTTCCTTTCAAGGATGATATTGCGCGTCCTACACGCGATAATGTTATTGACGGTTATATCAACCGCAACGAAGAAGATGTTTGTGCAGACGGTAATTGGCAAAAGTATTTTACCAGCAAGCCTTCTCCCCTTACTGATGACGAAATTAAAGAGTATCTTTCAACTATCAGCGGTGTTGCTTTAGGCTCTGATGCATTCTTCCCGTTTGATGATAACATTGAAAGAGCTTACAGAAGCGGTGTTTCTTATATTGCAGAGCCCGGCGGCTCTATTCGTGACGATGCAGTAATCGAATGCTGTAATAAATACGATATCGCTATGGCATTTACAGGAATGCGCTTATTCCACCACTAATTTTTAGGAGAACAAATATGAACTTTTTTGAACAATTAAAGGATTTTGATATAGAAGTTGCTTCCGCTTGTGAAAAAGAGCTTGCCCGTCAACGCGGTAATATCGAGCTTATTGCAAGTGAAAATATAGTTTCAGAAGCAGTATTACTTGCAGCCGGTGGTATACTTACCAATAAATATGCCGAAGGTTATCCTAGTAAGCGTTACTACGGCGGTTGCCAATGTGTAGACATTGTTGAAGAAATTGCGCGTGAACGCGCCAAAAAGGTGTTTGGTTGCAATTTCGCTAATGTTCAGCCACACAGCGGTGCTAATGCAAATTTAGCCGCTTTCTTTGCACTTGTAAATCCTGGCGACACCGTTATGGGTATGAATTTACAACAAGGCGGTCACCTTTCTCACGGCTCACCTGTTAATATTTCAGGTAAATATTTCAACATAGTGCCTTACGGTGTTAGTAATGAAACCGAAACAATCGATTATGATGAAATGGAAAAAATTGCAGTTGACTGTCAACCTAAATTAATAGTTGTTGGCGCATCTGCTTATTCTCGTATAATTGACTTTAAGCGTTGCCGCGAAATTGCAGATAAAGTAGGCGCTTATTTAATGGTTGATATGGCACACATTGCGGGTCTTATTGCTGCAGGTGTTCATCCATCCCCCATTCCTTACGCTCATGTTGTTACTACTACAACTCATAAAACTCTTCGCGGTCCCCGTGGCGGTATGATTCTTTGCAACGATGAAGAATTAGCCCTTAAAATAAATAAGGCTGTATTCCCAGGCACACAAGGTGGTCCTCTAATGCACATTATTGCCGCAAAGGCAGTAGCATTAGGTGAAGCTTTAACCGAAGAATATAAAAAATATCAAGAACAGGTTGTTAAAAATGCCGCAGCATTAGCAGAGGCTTTAACAAATGAAGGCTTTGAGTTAGTATCAGGCGGTACCGATAATCACCTGATGCTTTTAAAGCTTGTTAACGAAGGCATTACAGGTAAAGAATTAGAACACCGTTTAGACGAGGTTCATATTACCGCTAATAAAAACACCATTCCTAACGACCCACAAAGTCCGTTTGTAACAAGCGGTTTGCGTATCGGTACACCTGCTGTTACCACTCGCGGCTTTAAGGAAGCAGAAATGGTAAAAATTGCTCATTGGATTAGGCTTGTAGTTAGTGATTTTGAAGCAAATAAAGAGCAAATCACCAAAGAAGTAGAAGAGCTTTGCGCTAAATTCCCTATTTATTAAGGAGAAACCGAATGAAAATAATGGTTGTTGGTGGCGGTGGCAGAGAGCACGCCATCATAAAAAAATTAAAAGAAAATAAAGCTATAACCGAAATTTTTGCCTTACCCGGTAATGGCGGTATGAAAGACGATGCAACACTTGTTAACATTGGTGCTAAGGACATTGAAAGCCAGGTAGAATTCGCAAAAGCTAATAAAATCGACTATGCAGTAGTAGCACCTGATGACCCGCTGGTTTTAGGTGCTGTAGATGCCTTAACGACCGCAGGTATCCCCTGTTTTGGACCAAACAAGGCAGCCGCTATTATTGAAGGCAGTAAGGTTTTTTCAAAAAATCTTATGAAAAAGTACGGTATTCCAACTGCCGAATATGAAGTTTTTAACGATTTGCATAAAGCATTAGAATACCTTGAAACTGCCCCAATTCCTACTGTAATTAAAGCTGACGGTTTAGCACTTGGTAAAGGTGTTATTATAGCTGAAACACGCGAAGATGCTAAATCAGCAGTTCGCTCTATGATGGAAGATAAGGTTTTCGGCGATAGCGGAAGCAATGTTGTAATTGAAGAATTTTTAGAAGGTCCCGAGGTTTCTGTCCTTTCGTTCACAGACGGAAATACAGTAGTACCAATGGTTTCTTCTATGGACCATAAACGCGCATTAGACGGCGATAAGGGTCTAAACACAGGCGGCATGGGTACTGTTGCACCTAATCCATATTACACAAAAGAGATAGCACAAGAATGTATGGATAAAATTTTTATTCCTACTATTAATGCAATGAAGAATGAAAACCGCAGCTTTAAGGGTTGTCTTTATTTCGGTTTGATGATTACTAAAAACGGACCTAAGGTTATTGAATATAACTGCCGTTTTGGTGACCCTGAAACTCAGGTTGTACTACCCCTTTTGGAAAGTGACCTTTTAACAATTATGAAAGCCACAACCGACGGCACTCTAAAGGATGTACAGGTTAAATTTTCAAACGGTGCCGCCGCATGCGTTGTAATGGCATCTAATGGTTATCCACAAAAGTACCAAAGCGGTTATAAAATTAAAATCGCAGATGAGATACAAGATAAAGTTTATGTTGCAGGCGCAAAATTAGAGGACGGTATTTTAAAAACCGCAGGCGGCCGTGTTTTAGGTGTTACTGCTACTGCCGATAATTTAAAGGATGCACTAAAGAACGCATATGAAAATGTAAATAAAGTTACATTTGATAATGCTTTCTACCGCAAGGATATAGGCAAAAAGGCTATGGAGGTACTTAAATAATGGTATACAGAATATTTGTTGAAAAGAAAAAAGAGCTTGCTAATGAAGCTTTAGGTGTTCTTTCAAATATTAAAAACTTATTACAAATTTCTTCTGTTACAGATGTTCGCGTTATAAACCGTTATGATGTTGAAAACATTGAAAAAGAACTATTTGATTATGCTGTTAAAACAGTATTTTCCGAGCCTCAGCTTGATAATATTTATGAAGAAATTGATACAGCAGGTACTACTGTATTTGCTACAGAGTATTTACCCGGTCAGTATGACCAACGCGCCGATTCTGCCGCACAGTGTATTCAAATTATCTCCCAAAAAGAGCGTCCTACAGTAAAAACTGCAAAAGTTTACTGCATTTACGGTGATATTACCGAAGACGAACTTTCGGCCATTAAGAAATACCTTATTAACCCTGTTGAATCACGTGAAGCAACACTTGAAAAATACGATACCTTAAAGGTTAATTACGATATTCCTACCACAGTTGAAACCTTAGAAGGCTTTACAAAGCTTGATAATAATGCTCTTAATGATTTTATTAAAAAATATGGGCTTGCTATGGATATTGATGATATTACTTTTTGTCAAAAGTATTTTATATCCGAAAAACGTGATCCAACCATTACAGAAATCCGTATGATTGACACCTATTGGTCCGACCATTGCCGTCATACAACATTTTTAACTAATATTGACAATGTTACTTTTGAAGATGAACTTTTGCAAAATACATATAACGAGTATTTGGAAGTTCGTAAAAATTTAGGAAGAACTAAACCAATTTGCCTTATGGACCTTGCTACTATTGCAGTAAAGCAACTCAAAAAAGACGGCAAGCTCCAAAAATTGGATGAATCCGAAGAAATCAACGCTTGTACTGTTAAAATTGATGTTGAAGTTGAAGGCAAAACTGAAAAATGGTTGCTTCTCTTTAAAAATGAAACCCACAACCATCCTACCGAAATTGAGCCTTTTGGCGGTGCCGCTACCTGTATTGGCGGTGCTATTCGTGACCCGCTTTCAGGCAGAAGCTACGTTTACGGCGCTATGCGTGTAACGGGTGCCGCCAATCCACTTAAGAGCGTTAAAGAAACTATGGCAGGTAAATTGCCCCAGCGCAAAATTGTTACCACCGCGGCTGACGGTTATTCTTCTTACGGTAACCAAATAGGACTTGCTACTGGTATTGTTGATGAGATTTACCACGACGGTTATGCTGCTAAGCGTATGGAAATTGGTGCCGTTATTGCGGCAGCACCTGAAGAAAATGTGCGTCGCGAATGCCCCGAAGACGGCGATGTTGTTATTCTTTTGGGCGGTAGTACAGGTCGTGACGGTTGCGGCGGTGCTACCGGCTCTTCTAAATCACATACTCTCGAATCACTTGAGTCTTGCGGTGCTGAAGTTCAAAAGGGTAACGCACCCGAAGAAAGAAAGCTTCAGCGTTTATTCCGTAATCCTGTTGCTACTAAAATGATTAAGCGTTGTAACGACTTTGGCGCAGGCGGCGTATCTGTCGCTATTGGTGAGCTTGCAGACGGTCTTGAAATTAACCTTAATGCAGTACCCAAAAAGTATGAAGGTCTTGACGGTACCGAGCTTGCAATAAGTGAATCCCAAGAGCGTATGGCTGTTGTGATTGAAAAAGAAAATGTTGATAATTTCTTAAGCCTTGCTGCAAGCGAAAACCTACAAGCTGTTGTTGTTGCAACTGTTAAGGCAGAGCCTCGCCTTAAAATGCATTGGAACGGCAATACAATTGTTGACTTAAGCCGAGAATTTTTAAATTCTAACGGTGCTGAAAAACATATTGATATTACCGTATCAAAGCCACAAGAAATTTTAAACAATGTTGACGGCTCGTTTACCGAAAATTATAAAGCTTTAGCAGACGACCTTAATATCTGCTCAAAACGTGGTCTTTCCGAGCAGTTTGACTCAACAATAGGTGCAGGTACTGTATTGATGCCCTTTGGCGGTAAGCATCAGCTTACACCTATTCAGGCAATGGTACAAAAGATTAGTGTTGAAAAGAAACATACTAACGATTGTTCTTTAATGTCTTGGGGTTATAACCCGTTTATTACAAGCGCTTCTCCCTATCACGGCGCTTATTTAGCAGTTATTGAATCGGTTTCTAAGCTTGTTGCTACCGGTGCTGAATTCAAGGATGTTTATCTTACATTCCAAGAATACTTTGAAAAGTTAGGTAAAGACAGCAAGCGTTGGGGCAAACCCTTGTCTGCGCTTTTGGGTGCATTTAAAGCTCAAATGGAATTAGGCATTGGTTCTATCGGCGGCAAGGACTCTATGAGCGGCTCTTTTGAAGACCTTGATGTTCCCCCTACCCTTGTTTCATTTGCAGTTACAACAGATAAGGTTGACAATATTGTTTCGCCCGAATTTAAAAAGGCAGGCAATAAGCTTATAATGCTTACCCCCTTGTATGATGAAAACGGTTTGCCAAAAACTAATTCACTACTTAAAATCTTCTCAAAAGTCACTTCTATTTTACGCTCGGGTAAAGCAGTATCGGCTTATACTCCCACTATGGGCGGTATTGCCGAAGCAGTTATGAAGATGGTATTTGGTAATGGTTTAGGCTTTGAATATAATAACAATCTTGATAAAAATGCTATTTTCGGCTATAACTACGGCTCTTTCTTGCTCGAAGTTACAGAAGATATAGACGAAGGAATTTTAATTGGTACTGTTACCGATAACGGTAAAATTTCACTTGGAAATGAAGCAATTGACCTTACAAAATTATCTGATATTTACGAAAACAAGCTTGAAAGCGTTTTCAAATGCAATATTAAGGATAGCAACTCACCTATGGAGAACTTCTCATATAACGCGACTGAGCGTGTTGCTCCTGCTATTAAGGTTGCAAAGCCAAAGGTGCTTATCCCCGTATTCCCTGGTACTAACTGCGAATTTGACTCTGCTAAGGTTATGGCAGACGCAGGTGCCGAATCTGAAATTTTTGTAATCAATAACCAATCAAGTGACGGTATTTCAAGAAGTGTTGAAGATTTTGCAAACAAATTAAAGCAAAGCCAAATCGTATTTATACCCGGCGGATTCTCAGGCGGTGACGAGCCCGACGGAAGCGGTAAGTTTATTACTGCATTCTTCCGTAATGCCGCTATTAAGAGCGAGGTTACTGATTTACTCCAAAATCGTGACGGTCTTATGTGCGGTATTTGTAACGGCTTCCAAGCACTTATCAAATTAGGTCTTGTTCCCTACGGTAAAATTATTGATACCGATGAAAACTGCCCAACCCTTACATTTAATACAATTGCCCGTCACCAATCTAAGATTGTAAGAACACGTATCGCTTCTAATAAATCTCCATGGCTTTCGGCTACTAATGTTGGCGATATTTACAATGTGCCGATTTCTCACGGTGAAGGCCGTTTCTTAGCCGATAGCGATTTAATTAAGAAGTTAGCACAGAACGGTCAAATTGCTACTCAGTACGTTGATTTAGACGGCAACGCTACTTCTAAGGTACAGTATAACCCCAACGATTCAATGTACGCTATCGAAGGAATTACTTCACCCGACGGCCGTGTATTCGGCAAGATGGGTCACAGCGAGCGTACAGGCTACGGTCTTTATAAAAATGTTATTGGCGATTACGACATTAAGATGTTTGAATCTGCTGTAAAATATTTTAAGTAAGGTGATATAAATGGCTTATTTATCTGATATTGAAATTGCTCAACAATGTAAAATGAAACCCATTACAGAAATTGCCGATAAAGCAGGTATCCCACAAAAATACCTTGAACAATACGGTAATTATAAGGCTAAAATCGACCTTTCACTAATGAAGGAAAACAAAAAACAGGGCAAGCTTGTTTTGGTTACCGCTATTACCCCTACTCCTGCGGGTGAAGGTAAAACCACAACAACAATAGGCCTCGCTGACGGACTTTCACGCATCGGTGAAAATGTTTGCGTAGCTTTAAGAGAGCCATCTCTTGGTCCTGTTTTTGGTATCAAGGGCGGTGCCGCAGGCGGCGGATACGCACAGGTTGTACCTATGGAAGACATAAATCTTCACTTCACAGGTGACTTCCACGCTATCGGCGCTGCAAACAACCTACTTGCCGCTATGCTTGATAACCACATTCACCAAGGCAACGCTTTAGGTATTGATGTTCGCAAAATTACTTGGAAACGCTGTGTTGATATGAACGACCGCCAATTACGCTATGTTACTGACGGTCTTGGCGGTAAGGTTAACGGTGTTCCGCGTGAAGATGGATTTGATATTACCGTTGCAAGTGAAATTATGGCTATTCTTTGTCTTTCTAAGGATATTGACGACCTTAAAGAACGCCTTTCTAAAATCATTGTAGGCTATACCTATGACGATAAGCCTGTTACCTGCGGTCAGTTAAAGGCTCAGGGTGCTATGACTGCTCTTTTAAAGGATGCGATTAAGCCTAACTTAGTACAAACCTTAGAGGGTACCCCTGCCTTAGTTCACGGCGGACCTTTTGCCAATATTGCGCACGGCTGTAACAGTGTTACCGCTACTAAAATGGCTTTAAGCCTTGCAGATTACGCTATTACAGAAGCAGGCTTCGGCGCAGACTTAGGCGCAGAAAAGTTCCTTGATATTAAATGCCGTATGGCAGGTCTTACACCTTCGGCTGTAGTTTTGGTTGCTACTGTGCGTGCTCTTAAAATGCACGGCGGTCTTGCTAAAACTGAGCTTGGTAATGAAAATTTAGAAGCCTTAGAAAAAGGTATTCCCAACCTATTAAAGCATGTTTCAAACATTAAGGATGTATATAAGCTCCCTTGTGTTGTTGCGGTAAACCGCTTCCCCACCGATACCGATAATGAAATTGACTTCATCATTGCAAAATGCAAAGAGCTTGGTGTTAATGTAGTACTTTCTGATGTATGGGCTAAAGGCGGCGAAGGCGGCGTTGAACTAGCAAAAGAAGTAGTACGCCTTTGTAACGAAGAAAAGGGTGACTTCACCTTCTGCTATGAATCAAACCTTACAATAGAAGAAAAAATTGATGCTATTGTTCGTAAAATTTACGGTGGCTACGGTGTTACCTTTACACCGAATGCTAAAAAACAGATTGCAACCCTTACCGAATTAGGCTTCGCGGATTGTCCTATATGTATGGCGAAAACACAGTATAGCTTTTCAGACGACCCAACAAAGCTCGGTGCACCCTCTGGCTTTACGGTAACAGTAAGAAATATTAAAATTTCTGCAGGCGCAGGTTTTATTGTAGCCCTGACCGGTGATATCATGACAATGCCAGGTCTACCTAAAGTACCTGCTGCAGAAAGAATTGATGTTGATAACAATGGTGTTATTACAGGTCTTTTCTAATTGAATCATAACCACTAGTAAACTAGTGGTATGCACAGCCCCTATAAGGGGCGCCTACTGGCTAGGTCCCTAAAAGGGACCTCGAAAGTTTGGCATCGCATT
>JAFQOJ010000015.1 GCA_017403265.1 Clostridia bacterium | reverse complement strand
GGTTTCTGGACAATTCCATTTTAACGGATTTCTTCCAAATATGCTCTACTTTTTTTATTTCTTTTTCAATTTTTCTTCGTAGGCTCTACTTGGTTACCCCAACATTTATTATAGAGCCTTTGTTTGTTTATTTAGTTTTCTTAGACTTATAAGTTGACCAACCTGAATAGTACTTCTTGCCATTTACAGTTTTGTAAGTGCGAACACGTACATAATAAGTCTTCTTAGCCTTTAAGCTCTTCAAAGTTACAGATGTTGTCTTGTAACTTGTAACCTTCTTCGTCTTGGTTGTGGATTTTGTAAACTTCTTAGAAGTTGAATACTGAATCTCATAACCTGTAACTTGTGAAGACTGCTTTGTAATCTTAACCTTAAGGCTCTTCTTAGCTGCAGTAAGCTTAGAAACACCTGCCTTCTTAGGATTAATCTTAAAGGTAAGAGTCTTGGTACCGGTGTAATTACCTTTCAGTTTGATAGTAACTGTAGCCTTGCCAACCTTTGTATTATTTTTATAAGATACTGTGTAATCCTTATTCTTAACTAGCTTCTTTCCCGCTGAATCCTTAACAGTTACGCTTGGTTTCTTAGCCTTACCATTGTAAGTGTAAGCTGTTGTGGATAACTTAAAGCTCTTAGCTTGCTTAATATCAGTTGTACTTGCCACCTTACCGCATACTGTACATTTCTTAACAATACTACCGTTCTTAGAGGTTGTAGCCTTTGTTGTTGCAGTAGTGTAAGTATGAGAAATAGCTCTTGTCTTACCACATACGTTACAGCTTGTATCGCAATTATTCGTATAGGTGTGGGCTGTTTCTTTCCAAATTGCATAAACAGTTACTGTTGTATCACCTTTTTTAATGTTCGGATAGAATGTTTCAGGTGCTAATGATTCTGCTTTATCATAAATTTTTGTGCCTTTCTTAGAGAGTGACCACCCTACAAACTCGTGGCATTTTTTTGATAAGCCGAAGGTTGTATCGTCGGTAAAACCGTTTTCCCGTTTTTCTCCATAATACCAATTGGTTGTAGAGAGCTTGCTCGTTTCACGGTTTATTATCATATCTTCATTATTGGCATAGTATTTAGCGGAGGTCACCTCACCGCCGTTCGCATTACATATTACTTTTAATTCATTGGGTTTCCAATAGGGAATCATCGTTATAGTAGCATTACCTTTTTTTAGATCAGGATATATTTGTTCAGGTTTTCTAGATGTTGTTACATCATAGTATGATATTGTTCCATCGCTTTTCACAAATGCCCATTTAAAAAACTTATAACCATCAAGGGCGATACCAAAAGTTGTATTATCTATTAAACCGTTTTGATATGTAGTACCGTATTTCCAACTATTTGTATGATATTCATTCGTTGAAACCTTACGAATATATCCTTCCGTATCCAAATAGTAAGAACCTGATTTTTCTTCTTTTATATATCCGTTATGGCAATATTTGATTGTTAATACATAAGGCTCCCAAACGGCATACATCGTAATAGACGCACTACCGTTTTTTAAGTTGGGATATATGTCTTCGGGTTTTCTTGCGGTTGTTTGGTCGTAAACTGTACCGCCACTTTTTGATAAAGACCAGCCTGCAAATTTATAACCGTCCCTTAAAACACCGAATGAAGATGCATTTATTAAACCGTTAGAATAAGATGTACCGTACGTCCAATTGTTTGCGTAATAGTCATTAGTAGAATACTTGCGCATTAAACCGCTGCCATCTATAAAAATTTCATTTTTCTTTTCGGATTTTATGTAACCGCCGTTGGCGTGGTATTTTATGGTAAGTTTAAAATCGCTTGGAGATGTACCAATTTTAGCTTCGGTATAAAGTGTAATTGTACTATATTTATTTATGAAATCACTATATGTAAATCTGCGTAAGTTTATTTTACAATTTGTCACTGCACCTTTTCCGCAACTGCAATACGTTCCTCCACTATTAGCATCTATAAAATAAATATAGGTATTATCCATAGCTAAATATGTAAATGAATGTGAACCAGTATAAAATTGTGTTCCTGTAAGGTCATTAAAACTCTCAAGATAATTTTTAAAATTTGTGGCGCTAGATTTATTAGAAGAAGAAACAACAATGCCATTAGTTATTCGTTTTCCGAAAAAACGATAAAGGCAGTAGTTACCATAAGCAATACATTGTCCCACGCTACCAAGATTAACATATTTCCCTGTTTCTTTATCATAAAAATTTGTCATAGTTTTTGAAAGAATACAAGTATTTTGTGCTGTAGCGCCGCAACCGCAACTATAGTGAGGTGTGCAACCAGAAGTCTTCTTTGTATTAAAATAACCTGATAATGGATATTCAGAAAGGATATAATCAAATCTGTTCAAGTTATATTCACTCGTTTGTTCACGCATAAGTGATTTTACTTGATTGAGAGCAGTATCATTATACGCATAGCTTCCGTTCCATGTTGCTGCTGAAACCGTTACATTACTAAACGGAATAATTGACAATAACAGCACTAATACTAAAATAACTGATAATATCTTTTTCACTTTTATCACCTTTTATATATTTTGTCCTATAGCAAGACGAGTTTTTATGTTTGATATGATACCATAATAATTGTCCTATGTCAAGACATAATATCGGTAGGTGATTTGTTGTGGCACGCATAATTGACGGCGAAAAAATGAACTTAATTGGCGGTAAAGTCAAGGAATTTCGTATAAAGCGAAAAATGAGTCAGCAAGCATTATCTAACAAATTAGAGCTTATGGGAGTTTATGTTTGCAGAGGCTCTATTTCGAGAATTGAGGACTGCTCGCGAACGGTTACCGATATTGAACTTTATGCCATAGCAAAGGTGCTTGGCGTAGGTTTGGATGAGCTTATAGATACAAACGGTACGGTTTATTAACCCTTCATTTAATGAGGGGTTAAAATTTTTTGTAAGGTGTAAAGAAAAATACTTGACAGGCAGTGTTTTGTGTGTTATAATCCATAAGGTTTGAAAGGGTGGGGAATAAGTATGACTAAAAATTTATATATTTCAGCCCTGCTTGATGTATACGGTAACTTTCTAAATGAAAAGGCGAAAACACTTACCGAATACTATTATAACGAAGATTTATCTTTGGCAGAAATTGCCGAAAATGAGGGTATAACCCGCCAAGGTGTGCGTGACCAAATAAAGCGTGCCGAAGCACAACTGCTATCACTGGAAGAAAAGTGCGGTTACTGTAAAAAGTTTTCTTTACTTAAAGAATTATCGGCAAAATATGCCGGCGGCGATTTACAGGCAATAACCGATATTTTAAATATTATTAACGATTTGTAAGGAGTGTGAGTTTTTTGGCATTTGACAGTTTATCTGATAAATTAGCAGCTGTATTTAAAAAATTACGCTCTCGCGGCAAATTGTCTGAAAGCGATGTTAAAACTGCTATGCGTGAAGTGCGCTTAGCACTTTTAGAAGCTGATGTTAACTATAAAGTGGCTAAGGATTTTACAAATTCTGTTACCGAAAAATGCATTGGCGAAAATGTTATGGAAAGCCTTACCGCCGCCCAAATGGTTATTAAAATTGTAAGGGATGAGCTTACTGCCCTTATGGGTAGCGAGCAGGCAAGGCTTAAAACTTCTAATAAAATACCAACCGTTATTATGATGTGCGGTTTACAGGGTTCAGGTAAAACTACTCACTCGGCAAAGCTTGCTAAGCTTTTAAAGGATAAAGGCCACAGGCCAATGCTTGTTGCGTGCGATATTTACCGTCCTGCCGCTATAGAACAGTTAAAGGTTGTGGGTAAAGCGGTAGGTACTCCCGTTTTTGAAATGGGCACCGAAAAGCCTGAAAAAATTGCTAAAAAAGCAGTTGCTCACGCAAGAGATTACGGTCACGATTTTGTTATTTTGGATACCGCAGGTCGTTTGCATATTGATACTGAGCTTATGGATGAGCTTAAGCGTATCAATGAGACAGTAGAGATTGATAATATTCTTCTTGTGCTTGACTCAATGGTAGGTCAAGATGCGGTTAATATTGCTAAATCCTTTAACGAGATACTTGAAATTGACGGCGTTATTTTAACCAAGCTTGACGGTGATACACGCGGCGGTGCGGCGCTTTCGGTAAAAGCGGTTACCGGTAAGCCTATAATGTTTGCAGGTGTGGGCGAAAAGCTTGATAAGTTAGAAGAATTTCACCCCGACCGTATGGCTTCGCGTATTTTGGGTATGGGCGATGTACTCTCGCTTATCGAAAAGGTTGAAACCGAAATAGACCAAAAAGAAGCTGAGCGTGCGGCACAAAGGCTTGCAGAAAATAAATTTGATTTAAACGATTTATTAGAGCAGTTTAAGCAAATTAAAAAGATGGGTTCCTTAAAGAGCATAATTTCAATGCTGCCAGGTATGGAAAAACAGGTAAGGGATGTTGATATTGATGACCGCGCTCTTTTAAGAACCGAAGCAATTATTACTTCTATGACCAAAAAAGAACGCGCAAAGCCTGATATTATAAACGGTCAGCGCAGAAAACGTATAGCCGCTGGCGCGGGTGTTAGCGTTGAAGAAGTAAACAAGCTTATGAAGCAATATGAACAGATGAAAAAGATGTTCAAGCAAATGAACTCTAAGGGCGGCAAGCGTAACTTGATGCGCCAAATGGGTAATATGGGCAATATGAATATGCCCGGTGGATTTGGTTTTTAAGATATTAAATCTTTAAAAATATAATTTTAATTTGGAGGTGTTGTAAATGGCAGTTAAAATCAGACT
>JAFQOJ010000014.1 GCA_017403265.1 Clostridia bacterium | reverse complement strand
TCCTAAGGCTCTTTGTAAAATATCGTTCCCTGTCATACATCCATAACCTCCATCGGTATTTCTTGCGCTTCAGGCGGTATTTCCGCTCCCGGTACTTGTTCTACAGGTGTAATATCATCAGCATCATCAGAAGGTGGCGGTGGTGTAATCGCCGCCAACCGCTCACGCGCTTCACGTAAAAGACCTGTCTTATCAGGAATAATACCATCAGGCATACGCTCAAGGTATTGCACCTTATCAATAATCTGAGCGCTGAACAACGAATCCAACACAGATATGGTAGACGGCAAGCTCCAAACAGGGCTTGAGCCTACGTCTATTCTTGCCGTAAGCATTAAATTCTCGTAGCGTGACGGATGGAAAGGCACATAATACACTCCGTCCTTATCTTCTATACGAAGCCTGCGGTCACCGTATAAATGTAGCCAAAAGTCTGCCCATATACGCGCTATATCTTCAATAAAACTGTAAAAAGCGTTTTGATATAATTGCATAGGCTGTAAAGAAGCTTCACGCGATTGTATAATTGCCGCCGCATTGTCAGGGCGAATATTACCAAGCGCCGCATCATTAGCGCCGTTATCCGAAAGCGTATTATTCGCAAGGTCGTTAAGCATATTGATATACTGATTGCCAAATGCAGGCGGTGAAATATGTCGTATAGCCCCCGCAACATCCTCGGCAGTACCGAAAACCTTAATTACTTCACCGGGATTATTTGTTATCGGGTCTTGTATTGTATCACCATTTACTACCGTCATAGGCATACCTGATTTCATAAGACCCCACAAAGCAGAGCTTGAAGCACGGTTAATAGCTATTTGGTTTGATATCTGATATGTAATCTCACTATCCCCATAAGCCGAACTACGACGGTTCTGCCAACACATTTTAGCTATAGGGTAAAGTGTAAGGCCTGTATCCCAAGGCTTGCGAACATATGATTTTTCGCAACACTTAACACACATAACCTTATACCCTGTGCCTTCGTTATTCCATTCTTTATAAAATTTAGTAAGCACAGTTACGCGCTTGCTGTCGGTAGGTTCCTGCTCACCGCGGGTACCTGCGTTCATTTCATAACTATCGCCGCCGTCAGGCTTAATATTTTCTATATCCTCGGCGCTTATTCGGTTTCTTTTAGCTTCTCTGCGCACTTCATTTACGTCCACACGCTGAGAAATAATGATATACGGTTGTTTTTGCACGTTGTCACAGTTCGGGTCGCCAAAGCAGACATTCTCAACGTCAATTACTTCGAAGTCTATATCACCTTTTATTGGGGTTGTTTTCTGCAAGTCAGCATAAAGTCCCGTATTTATATCGCCGTCCCAAAAGGTGTAACAAATACCGGTACCCGAAATATATGCGTTTCTAAGTGCTTGTTCCTTTTTAGAATCAAATTTAACGCGCTCGGCGGTAGTTTTAAAATAGTCCGAAAGGAAACCCGTTATAACCGATATTTCGGCATCATCAGTGCCTTCAATAAAATCTTCGCCCGCCTTAATGTCATTGCGATATTCTTCAACCTGCTCTTGTAATCCTGAGTTATCCGGCACACCTTCAGCGCTGTAATTCACGGCAATTGGTGCGGCAGTAATTGCAGACAGCTTATAATCCGCAATACGCTTAATAATATTGCGCCTTATAAGCGGTCTATCGTTACCACAATTGGCACCGTACCATTGGTCTCCAACGTAAAATCTTTCATTGATTTTTGATTGCTCGAATATACCCTTTTTCCCTATAGAAGCTTTATATTCGTTGCCCTTTTTATATTCTGAAAAGACCGATTTCGGCTCAGTCATAATTTTCAAACTCATTTTTTATACTCTCCTTTTATCCCTGAATTTCTACCTTTCGTTCCTAAAATATAATCAATTGTTTCGTTAAAATCGCCATTCGTTTCAATATGCCTATATGCAACAATAAAGGTACCCGAATTTTCGGGTACCTTTAACTTTATCTATTCTTTAATAGATTCCTTAATTTTTGCAAGCTTTTCAGTCTTATTTCCACAGCCTGAAAGGTCAATACCATTCTCCGCAGCATAAGCCTCAAGGTCTTCTACCTTCATCTTGTCAAGGTCTACCTTGTCTTCAACAAGTGTATATCCACCCTTTAGAAGTTCATCTCTTTCACGTTCGGTGTTTACTTTTTTATAAACATTCCCATACTTATTTTTTAACACAAACATTTATTTGCACCTCTCTAGTTGGAATAAACAGCCTGAATAGACTCTTCTTCACTCTTCTTAACAAAAACATCATAATAAATTCTATAATCGAACTTATATGCATCGGCATCAATGTTCTGCTCAGGTGAAAATACACGCATTTTTTCGGTTTTCTTAACCAAATGTGCACCACTCTTAGGCATAACAATTAAACGAATAGTTTTTGCTCCTTCGTTAGGCACAAAACCGCCTGCGTTTGTATCACCCGATGTTGCAAATGTATATGCGCTCTTCATTCTTTCGGGAACAACAGGAATAAGAGCTACACCGTTAATACTTTTAACTTGAAAGTCCATTTCACCTTTTCTGAAATTAGAAACAGTAATATATCTTGAAATTTCAGGTGAATTTTCAAGAGCAGCGTAAAAATCACTTTCTACAAATGCAACAAGCTCTTCATCGTAACCAACGATTCTACGCACACCGTTAATTGCGTTTGTAATATGAGCAAGTTCTTTACCGGACTCATATACTACCGCATTATTGGCAGAAGTCGAAAATGAGAATAATTTCGAAATTACATAAGCATCACATTCAGGTACAACCTTTGTACGAACGTATTCACCCAAAATTTTACCCGCAAGATTTGCGATACCTGTTTCATCTTCATCTTCTCTATCGATTTGGATGGAACGAGCGCGGTCCATTGCCATTGTGTAGGTTTCCTGGTTAATTGTCATTGCTCCTCTTGCAAAACCGCTATCACGGTCATAGTCAACAAGACCTGCAAAATCAACATCAGGAATAATAACTGATTTTGCTCCTACAAATTTAGCTCTTAAAACATTGTCTGCGAAAAAAGAAGTTGCAGACTTTTGAACAAAAGTTTTGTCTAATGCTTCTGAATATTTTGAAGCTGTTAAAATTGTGTTAATAGGCATTTAAAATTTCTCCTTTTTTAATTTTTTCCGAGAATACCGCGAAGGAATGCATCACCAACAAAATCGGTTGGTTCATCGCTCGCCATACTGCCGGTAGATTTCTTAGCTGCCGCTTCTTGTGAAGCTTTTTCGGCTGCTATTTTCTTGTTTTCGTTGTGCATATGCTTTAAATATGCGTGGGATAATGAAAGCCCTTCAGCTGCTGCGCGTTTTACTTCTTCGGGCAGGTCCTTGAATTCGGTAAGCTCGGGGAAGTCGCCGTTCTTCATTTCAACAAACTCCTGCGCCAACCTATCAATTACGGTCTGCTCTTCAGCTTCTTGGGCAGCTTTTTGATTCGCTTTTGCATTATCTATGGTTTTTTGTTTGATGATGTTATAAAGTTCCATCATTTTGTTAATGGTGTCTTCATCATCACCAAACTTTTCAATAAGGCCTTGTCGGTGTGCTTCATCCTGTGCAGCTTCTAAACCATTCACCAACTCGTCAATAGTCTGTCCTTTAAGGGCAGCAACACGCTCCAACTGTTTTTTAACATCACTGAAACGTCTCCCTATTTCGGCAAAGTTTTTAGCCTCTGTTTTTGACAACATTTCATTTTCTTTAAAATATTTGATTTCGAGAAAATTATCTTCCGCTGTAGGCGTTGTCTCTTCCTCGGGCGGTTGCACGTCAGTATCATTGTTTTGTTCATGCTCCTGTGGCTCGGTGGCGATTTTTTCAACTTCTGATACTTCCTGTTGTGTCTCCGGTTCACTCGATATGGCTGTCTCGTTTACCGCGTTCATGGTTTCATCCATTATCAATTACTCCTTTTTCATCCCTATGGCTGGGGATTTATTTTATTTACAAACAAAAAAGAACGAAATAAACCGCTCTCGAATATCATTCTTGCTAATACAAAAAAGAATAATGCTCTAAGCGTTCATCCGCTCTCTTCCGTAATGTATTTACATAAATTTCATCTAAAAGCCTCCTTCTTCGAGGGAGGTGGCACGGCGGCGCCGTGACGGAGGGAGTTTAATTACCCCGAATCATCCATCCTGCTTACTACCGTTATAGTTCCAAAAGTTTTCTTCTTCTCTTTTTAGTCGCTCTATCTTTTGTTTTTCTTCAGCGCTTAATTCTTTTGGGGTAGGTTTAATTTTTTTCTTGTATCCGAAATAGTAGCCTACCGCGAAAGAAACTCCGCACAAAGCCAAAATAAAGCAAAATAAAATACCATTTAAAACTAATTGCACAAATATTTCTCCTTTCTTCAAAGCCTTCTCCAGTAGGAGAAGGTGTCACATAGTGACGGATGAGGTGTTTTATATCGTGCCAACAGCACACATTACCTCTTCACTTTTAACTATTCACTTGAGATTCATCCCCACGCGCCGTTCATATCTTCAGCAGTAATATTACTTCTATCCACACGCACACGCGGTTTTTCTTTTTGTGGGTGGTAGAACAAAACATCATAAAAACCGTAACGGAATGCATCCATTAAATGGTTGTCCGTATCAACAGGCTTGTTTATGCCGTTTTCATTCTTATCCTTTTGCCAACAATAAGAGCTAAGCTCCTTTATTGTGTTTTCGCACCGGGGATGAACATAGATTTTATATTCCTGAATCTGCGCAATACCGTTTATAATGCTGTCCTTACCTTTAACCGAAGGTAATATTCGGCTGATTCCAAGCCTTCGAAGGTCTTCGTTGGACTTAGGCTCTGCAGCATCGGCGCGGATGCGCTCCTTGTTGTAGCCCTTGCGCTTTATCATAGCGGCTATATCTGAATTCAGCATCTTAACTTCGTAATGCTCA
Source organism: Clostridia bacterium (assembly GCA_017403265.1). Lineage (GTDB taxonomy): Bacteria > Bacillota > Clostridia > Oscillospirales > Acutalibacteraceae > UBA737. The sequence goes on along the minus strand of JAFQOJ010000014.1, from coordinate 49,934 downwards.
TCATAAATAAAAATCTCTTTATCAACCTTATTAACCGCAAAAGCAATAAAAGCTGTGGGGTCATTGGTGTAACCGTAGTCAAGGCCAAAGAAACTTCGGTACTTCCAACTGTTATCAACGGTTATTTGGCCGTTTTCATCGCGCTCAATGCCAAGCTCTTTATAATCAAACTCAAGCGCTTGCCAATTTTCATACACAAGCCCTTCGGCGATTCCCCACTCGCCAAGCCCTGCAACCGTATATTTGCGGTAGTTTTCCGCTCTCATACGCTCAAAAACAAGGCGGTCAGTGTCGTCCAGGAACTCATTGCAAAGGTAATTGGTTGAATATGTGCTTACATTGTCGTGCTCAGTATCAAAAAACCGCTTTTTCAACCAATGGGTTTCACTCCAGGGGTTAAAGGTTAAGGTTGTTTGCTTAAAAAGGTTCGGGGGAACATTACCACGCGGAACTGATAAGTCAAGCTTATCGAAATCCGCTTCACTTGCTATCTCATAGGCTTCCTCTATCCACACCCAACAAAGATAACCTTTGGCCACGGTAGTCGAAGCAAGCTTTAAAACGTCATCAAAACCGCGAAACAATATCTTTTGTCCGGTGGGCTTATAGGTCATTTCCATAGGGCTTACGGTATTTTGCCATAAATGGCTTACACCCAACTTTTCCTGCGCCCATTTAAGCTGTGCAAATGTACTGTCGCGGTGAGTGTTCATTACACCTCTTACTACAAGCAAGTTGCTCTCAGGGTACCGCATAAGCCTGAATATATAATTTAAGGCGGTGGTAGCTGACTTTTTGCTACCTTTACCGCCCTTTAAAACCCTGTATCTCTTTGTATCACGCCAAAAATCACCGTAACCGCTCCCGATTATTTCGGGTAAATGCCGTTTCTTCATTTTGGAATTTCGTCCTCACCGGTGAAAATCACAACATTGTTTGTATTGACGTTAGAATCCTTTTGAATTTTACCCTTAACCTCTAAAAGCATACGAATCGCTTCCATGTTTCCCTGTTCAACCTTCTTACCGATTTCTTTCCAAGCCTTTGGAATAATGCTTGTAGTATAGTTCTCTACAAGGCAATCAATGTACCCTATAAACTCTCTGTTTTGTTGCCAGTTATAAAAGGTCGTTCTTGAAATATTGAAATCTTTACACAGCTCACTTACGTTCCTTACGTCATCAGGGTCCACAAGTGCTTCTGCTACGCGCCTTTGCTTAGTTTTCAGGTTTGGGTATAAACCCTTTAAAGTGTTCACTTTTGTCAACATTTCTCACCGTCCTTATATTTAGAGTCTCGCGCACGTGCGCACACACGCTCACGCGCACGTAATTTTAACAATTCCGAATTACGAATTATCTTTACCCGACCTTCCCACCACACCGGTTTCTCCTTTGCCGGTACAAAATAAAAAACTGGATAGTTCGGTTTTTGTTTCAAACCGCTTGTCCAGTTTCTTACAATATCATTTTATCACGAAACATTGTGTAAATGTTCCGCTCTTTTTCCGCTTTTTCAAATTTCCACCGTTCCGTACATGGCGATTGTAAACTTCCGAAGAGCAATATCCTTAATTTCATAAAGCCTAGTTTTTTCAAGGTGAAATTTCTCACAAAGCCGTTCAACGTTGTTTTCTGACCTTTCAAAATAAAAGCCTTCAAGGACTCGTCGCTCTCTCTCGTCGAGAACCTCAAGCCCCTTTTCCGTAAGCTTCACTAAGTCTTCGGCAATCTTAAGGCTCGAAGACAGTTTTTCACGCTCTGATATGTTGTCAAGCATCTTCTCTTCCTGGCGGCTCATACCGCCCATGACGGGCGTATCGGTAGAGATACCTTTAAGAGAAGTAAATTGCTCCTCTAAAACTTCTATTCGCTCGCGTATGTTTTCAATAGCGGCTTTCCTTTCGGGGTAGGTCCGCAAGTCGTTCGCCGCTTCCTTTCTCCAGTTCAATACCTTCACCTGCCTTTTGATTCAAAACTTCCACCATTCCTGATGATGATTTTCTTTTGTTTTACAAGAGCGCAAAACTCACCGTATGTATAGCAAGTCCCGTACTTTCGGTTATGCTTTGGCTTTGGCGGTTTTAATGATATGTGCAATATGATGTTCTATACTTTCTGCATTTGCTATTGCACAATTATAAAATTCATCAAAAGAAGTTGTATCGCCATTTTCATCAATGCCTAATATTTTCTATATCGCAACCATAATAAAAATCAAAATATGCTTTAAAATTTTGCAGTTTCTCAATCTCTGCTTTTTGAGTATCAACCAACCCCTTTAAAATTACATTTCTTTCTTGCAAGTCTTTATTCTTTTTTTGTAAGCGGTAGATTAGGTCAAGAACATCTGCCAATTTAAAAGATTTAAACTCATCAAATGGGTCGGTTAAGAATTTGAATTCATAACTTTTAAATTTGACTAATAATTTAAATCCCTTTACAATCTCGCTATCGGTTAGTTTTTTATCGGGCATTGTACTTCAATTCCTTTCTTCTTTGACATTTTAATAAATTTATCCCAATGTTTAGGATGGCAATAAAGCACCGTTTCGTTACAAATTTTTGCAACTACCAAACCACGATAAGGCTCAAAGGTTTTCCCGAACCGCTTTAACCATTTCTTTTGAATTCTATGTTTTTTGTGTTTTCGTCTCGGAACAGAAGCCACACAACCTTCAGTCACACAAATATTCAGTACTGCTGCGGCGAGCCAATAAATCGCCATTTTAAAATCGTGCGTGACGGCACACACCACCGCCGCGCCAATGTTTAAAATAATCAGTATCAAAGGGAATATGTATTTAATCATTGGCTTTCTCCTGTAACTGAATGATAGCCTTCTCCGCTTCTTCCTGTGATAAGAAAACAGTCTCGCCGATTTCATCATACAATTCTAAAATACCGGCGCCGCCTCCATCCAAAAATTCACTGTAGTAAAATCCTTTAGAAGAAACATCTATAACAGTTTCTTCGCTTGTATACCACTCATCTTCATCATCTTGTTGAATAAACCAAACTTTATTCCCAATTTTTACAGGCGAAACAAACAATCGTTCTTCCGCCTCCGCTTGCAATAATTCAAGAATATGCTTTTCGTGTTCCAATTGTAGATAAGCTCCAGCATCTTCAGGTTCAATATCTTTAAGAATTTTAATATTTTCTTTTATAGTTTCAATTGATAATAATAATCTTTCTTTAGTCATCAACATCACTTCTTTCCATAAAGGTCACAAATTTTTGATAACAATCAATACACAAATCTATGCGCTGACCAAAAGTACTTCGTGGCTCCCCTACACCCCAAAGTGTCATTTTTGCCGAATCATCGCGTAAACAATAATTTGGATTATAGCAACCTTTTGAATTTATTATTCGCCTACCGCAACGGTCACAGGTGATTTCAGTTTTTTGAGCCATTATTTAGTCCTCCAAACATAAACCGCGAAAGCTATCACGGCGATAATTATTAAAATATGCTTTACTTCCATAAGCTAAAATCTCTCTTCAACTATTTCGGCTGATTTTTTTGTTTCGCTTCGTTCAATTTTAATATCACCCTTACTGCGCGTAAGCTTAGCCTTAGCGCCGTTCGGCAATGTAAAGGTTACCGCGTATATTTTCGCGTGAGCAATCTGCTCAATTGCGGAATAAATGATATCCATACATTCTTCTGAAATAGGGGTGTAATTTTCTTTTTTACTGTTTTCGCCGAATATCTCATCGGCAGCTTCTTTAGCACGTTCAATTTGGTCCAAAATTCTTCGCGCCTGTTTAGCTTCCTTGCATTCGCATTCTACATCGGTCATAAGCACCTGACCGCAAAATTCACAAATATTGTTTGACATAAAAATTCTCCTTTAAAGTTATTTTTTAATTATTTCCGCCAACTTATTTAGCGGGCACTCATCACAAATACCGTCAAGCTTTTCTTGTGTATTACAAATAAGCGGATACTTGCAGTAATTATCACAAAAAAGCTGCCGCATGGCTTCTAACTCCTGCTCAAGCATCAGTCTAAACCTCACTTTCAAGCCATTTTTTCATCGCTTTACTGCATATTTTCATATTCTCGTTAGGACAATAATTAGCATCATAAGCAGGGCAAACATCACAATCGCTGTTATCACAAAGAAAATCTGCCATTTCTTCAACATTCTTTGCTTTAATCTTTTCAAAATTTGTCATATTTCTCACCTTCTTCCAATTCCGACTTAGGCACAATTTCACCGCTAGGGCAAATATCATCCGTCCAGAAGTTATCCCGAATCCATTCTTTGTTATGCTTCCTGAAGTACTTAATAGCTTCACTACCGTAAAGCCGCTTGTTGTTTTCATCGTAGCAATGGAAGTCAGGCGGCAGCTTCACCATTCGGTAAAACAAATACGGCCTACCGTTTACAGGGTTACACCCTGCGCGGATGCTATCGGTATCGATATAATAACCGGGGCGGGCAGTCGGAATTTCCTTCCACTTGATTTCATAAATATCGCGCGGCGGTTCTTCCACAGGCTTTTTAAGATTTCTGCTGCCAATCCATTTCTTTGTATAGCCTTCATTATCATCATCGAACATCGGCTGCTTAACTATGTACGCCGCAAGCGAAGAATATTCACCTGTATCGTAAAGCGCTCTGCAATCGGGCGGCCGAGCTTCGCGTGTAGACTTAATATGTTCTTTCCAAAGCTCAGTTATCTTTTTAAATTTCTCGCCCTGCGGTAAAACAATATGGTGGTGAACACCGCCGCGTTCTCCCCTTGCAGTACGCTTTATGTATTTAAACTCAATCCCCCATTCTTCATAAAGCTTTCTAAGCTTACGAAGAAATACACTGAGTTGAGCTTTAGCCTCTTTATAACCTTGCGGTCTGTTATGGTTTTCATAGTGAAAAGTCACAAACCAATCATCAGGCACAAAGTTTGTATTTATAATGCGGGTCAGTTTTCTTATCGCAAGCTCCTCGTTATAAGCTTGCATAGCTTCCGGTGTACCCTTGCTATGTCTTCTTCGTGTAAGAGTATCACCGAATCTTGTAGGGTAGGTATTCTCGACTTCAATCGTATTACCTGCCTTAATAATTCGTTGTCTGTATACAGGTTTCATTTTTGTCTCCAAAATTTTTCCGTTAGTTAATATCTCTTATCAAGCGCTAAATCGGTATTTAAACCGATTTTTGCAATTTCTTAATTTCAGTTTTTTAAATGTGGCGTTGAAAATCCATTTTTAATATGCTATACTTTTTTTGAAAAAGTGGTGAACTTTATAATGGATTTATCTTTCTCAACAAATGAATTAATAGCCATTTATGCTTCTATTAAACATCTGCGTGAAACAACAACAAACATACTTGACAAAATGGACTTCAACGACCCCGACCGTGATATGCTTATAGAAAACAATGTTGTTTACAATTCCATACTGCGTAAACTTAACAACATTTTTTCAGAGAATGACATTAAAATTGATGAGAGTTAATCGCTTTATGTATAACCTTATTTATGCGCACAATTTCTCTTCTGATTTGACAATTCATACAAATTTTATTTTTAATTTTTCTTTGAGCCGAAGAACATAATAGTTTCTTCGGTTTTTTATTTACTTTCATTTATTTACCCCTTTTTTTATTCTTCACTGATGGAAGCATATCGCTTCCATCTTTGTTCCCACTCGGAAATATCACCGCTCTCCAAAGCTGCACAATACCGTTCAAAGTCCTTTTGAATTTCTTTTACATCTTCTTTGAAGACTGTAAGCATTATCGCTAGGCATAGCATACTATCATCAAGCTCACCGTATTTTTGTTTAATTTCGGCTAAGCCTTTTTTGAATCGCACGCCCCATTCAAACGAATACGCCGTGTAAATCCCTTCTTCAAGGCATCTTTGAAGTATACCTTTGGTATATCTCCAATCCTTACCCTTGCCGGCGGTAATCTCAATAGCCTTTATAATAAGGTCGGGGTCACAACCGCGGTCTATGTAATATCCAATATCTTCTATAATTCCACGGTTGAGTAACCGGCACATAATTTCTTCATAGGCGCCTGCTGCTTCACCTATAGCCTGTCCGCGTTCGCCATAAAAATCTGTGTTCATTACTGCACCTTCTTATCTATCCCTAGAATCGCACGAACATTTACAGGCTTTCGTAAAAGCCAGCAGTTTGTCCCATCAACAAAGTTATATCTAAAATGCTCACAATAAACCCTTTCTTTATTTCGGCACTCATAACCTGAAAAATGATTATTGCGGTCAGGCAACTCCTCCCCGGTTCTAATGCATTTACACATTTTTCTTCTCCGTTGCATTCCGCGATAATTTAATATCAGGTACCCTTAAAGTTATCCTTTGATATTCACCTATAAGCCTGTTGTAGCCGCGGCAGAGTTTTCTGTATTTTGCTTCAGCTTTTTCACGCTCTCGGGCTTCCTTTACATAAGCGCAACTGTAAAATATAAACCCAATAACAAGCACCGCAAATAGGCCCATAAAACAATACAGAGCATATCCGCTCAATACTAAACTAGTATTCATAATATTTCTCCTAACTTTGTAAGCTCTGCCCGAACGCCTTAAGCGCAGCTGATAATTTGTCAGCAACATCGGGTGAATCTGCTTTAATTTTTTCAAGCTTTAACTTTAAGCTTTGCGCTGTCTTTTGCAACTCATCAAACAAGGTCTTAAAAGCCGCTATTTCAGGTGTCGCGGTCTTTAACTGCTTTTGTGTAGCCTCCAACCTTTCCTGAAGCTCTAAAGCCTTCTGCTCGGCTTCCTTTTGCTTCTTGACTGCTTTCTCCGCTGAAGCTTTGGCTTTTTCTAACTTTTTCTTAACTTCTTCGGCGGCCTTTTCTTTTGCTTCCTTTAAAGCATCGGCTTTAATGCTATCAAGCTCTTCGGTGGATAACTTCGAGCCTTCGTTAGCCGCGGCGAGTTCATTTTCTAACTCCGATACTCTAGCCTTTAATTCTTCGGATTCCTTAGCAAACCCCGCAGCCTCTTTAACTGCCGCTTCGGCTTCTTGCTGTTTTCGGGCTATTTCTTCCGCTTTCTTTTCAGCTTCTTCCGCTCTCTTAACAGCGGCGTTACGCTCATCAATGGCAGCCTTTAATTCTTTGACTGTCATATCCTCGGCGCCTACTTCTTCGGCAAACTTTTCACGCTCATTTTCGGGCAGTGCCAATAGCTGTAAAGCCTTTGAATAAGCCAAATTCCCAATCGTTTGGGAATTTGCAACAGCCCCAAAAACCGATATTTGAGCCTGTCCGTATTCCTCATATAATTTCATAAAATTATTGGCGCTCGACTGCGAAAAATCCACTTCATTTTTAAGCCATTCGCCCCACTCACCGTGTTGCAATACACTCTTGGCTTCTACAAGTCTTCGGCCGATTTCTATAGCATACATAAGCGCCATATTGTTGGCTTGCCTTTTTACCTCTTTAATTTCCGCCGTAATTATTCCTATATCACGCGCCGGCACTTCCGGCTGTGGTACTGCGATTATGTTGTTTTCCATTTTTCATTACTCCTTTAATAAATTTAAGCCATTTCTTTTCAAAGACTATAACCTCAGGGGTTCTGTCACAGTTTTTATATCCCCTGTTTTGTAAAACCTTACCGTCACGAAGCTCAAGCGTAAAGAACGGTGTATCCGGCTCGGAAATTTTTCTTATAAAGAAAATACAGGTCCTGCCTGCCGCTACGCTGTTTGCATAAGTCGCAACACAGTGGTGTAATAACTCACCTTCATTCAACAGTTCAGAATGTGACCTGCAGGGTGTAATTAAAAGCCCTGTCTTTTTGTCTTCAAAAGAATATTCCACATATTTTTCAGTTACTTTATTAATTTTCTTTGAAAGCGCTTCGTTTTCCTTTTCACGAACAAGCATTATAGTTCTATCATGCGCTATCTTAAGGTCCGAAGGGTAAAGTAAGTTTTTGTCCAAACGACCGTAAACCTTATATAATGCGTTCCAGTAGTCTCTTAAATAGGTAAAATCGATAAGGCCCTTTTGCTTGCACTTTTTCGACTGCTTTTGTATGTAATTAAATGTTCTTAAAAATTTAGGCTCGAAACCTTTAAATTTTTCGTTTAAGAACTCTATACACTTTTTAGCGTTGTATTCAGAAAAACTATTTAAAAACTCAGCTGAAAGCTTAACCTTATCCACACGCCGAGCATACCCATAAAGCAAAACCTTACTTGCAGAATATTTTCGTATAAGCGGTATATCTTCTTTTTCTATACCAAGCATTAAGTGCGGCCTTACTTCTTTCCAATTAATGTGTTTTGCAACCTTGCGCAAATCAAGGCCGTGACTATAGTGTGGATATGTGCCTATTGTTTCACACATCTCTATATAGCTATTTACAAAATCAGAAAAACCGTTTCTTACAAGGTTTTCTACATTAGGGTATTTACACCAAAGCTTTATATACTGAAAAAGCTTGGCGGCACTAAATGTGCCTTTTTTCACAAAATCCTCAATTGCGCAGTTCGCAGAATCGGTCTTGGCTATTTCGTCGCAGTCGAAGGGAAATATTTCGGTAATATTAAATTCACTCACTTCAATGCTGTACTTCTTTCTTGTTTCCCAGCGTTCAAGCTCGTAATCATAACCACCTATATTCTTTGCGTGCCCGGCAAGTCTTATCGGCTTACCGCCGGCAACCATCACACCTTCATACTTTTCGGCGCGGTACTTTATATTTCCTTCTTTATCGCAGCATTTGTATATACGCCACGAAAGCAAGCACAAATGTCTTCCTACACAATGCGCCGTAAGGCATAGCCCATATGATATAGTCCATAACCTATCAAAGAACCTAAATCTTGAAACATGCGCCACTTCGCACTCCGCTCCACATTCAGGGCAAAGACAATTTTGTTTGTGGTACATAACTTCATTACTGTTTGGTAACACAAAGCCATAATCACTTGGGCAACCGTAATGGCACTCGCTCTTTATAGGCCTGTATTCAAGATAATAACTTTTACCGCACGCAGTACAGGTTACCTTTACCGCTTTATGTTTTAAACCTGTCAAAACATCTTTTACCCATCCAACCTGATATATAAGAGCATCACCATCAAGCGTTCCATAATTCTCCATAGTTTCATAAATATCGTCAGGCGGGCGGTTCGGTAACTCCGAAACGGTTATCTCTATTTCATTTTCAAGTTTCATATTCTGCACCTCATAAAAAATCCGATAAATCTATCTCAGGCGCTGCTACTGTCACTGTTTCTTTTGCAGACGGAAGACCGTAGAACTTACGAAGCAATCCATCTGCCACCTTTGGCGTGATACAAACCATATTGTTTTTACCTTTTATGCTGTCCGCGTGTTTTTTAAACATCTTTGCAGCATCCTGAAGCTTCATACCATCAGTTGTAAGGTCATTTATAAGTAACTCGGTAATTTTGGCATTACCTTCTGCCATATCCTTTAACTGTTCGCCTATTCCGAAAATATCTTCGTTTTCGTGACCCTTTTGCTGTTCACTTATTATTTCAACGAGCTTTTCAAAATCCATCTTCCGCTCTCCTATCTATGTAATCTTAAGTACTCAGCTAATCCGTAAATAAAATCCGAATTAGTAAGCTTCCCTTTAACACTAGGCACATTAAATCCAAAGTATTTCTTTATTGCTTCATTGTTATTATTGTTGAAAACGCATTCAACCGCGTGGCGAATAGCCCTTTCAACTCTGCTGCCGCTTGTGTTAAATTCTTTTGCCACCTGCGGATAAATAACTTTTGTCATAGATGCATGTCCGCATTCTTTTATAAGCACAACTGCTTTCACAAGGTAATGCCTTCCTAATAAATTAAATGGAACGCCCAACTCGTTTAAAATCTCATAAATCTTTTCTTCCATATTTACACTTCCTTATTTTTTAATATTTGACATCCGTCATAATTTGAGTTATAATTTTAATATCGTAGGGACAGGCCTCCCGGACTGTCCGTTATTCTTTGCCGCTTATTGAGTCCCCACTCGTAAGCGGCTCTTTTTTATACCCTTTTTTCATAATTTTTATTCGGCTCAGCATCTTCTAATAAAGCATACTCTTCAGGATGTTGCCTGTAATAATCGGTCATAACCCTTTTTAGCCGTTCCGTACGCTCTCGGTCCCAGTTTTCACGCTCTTCCTTGGTCAGTTCTTCAATCGGCTTTGCACTGCCGTCCGCCATAATCAAAAAACCTTTAACTGTTATAGGTTGCCTCGCCGCCATAAAATCACCTTCCTTTCAACTGATATGTAAATTAAAATTTGTCCTATTCGACAATGACTATCGTATAAACCCTATATTTATTCAGGTGGTAACTGATTAAAAAGGATTTACATTATCGTTTTCTGAAGTGAGGCAAAAATTTTTTCTGCTTCACTTCTTTTTTTATCAAAACTTTTTTGATAAAATAGCGCTTGCCTTTAACCATTCGTTATAAGAAATGCCATAAAGCGCTTCTATATACTTCTGTATGTTTTCGGGGATATCTTCAAATTTGCCGTACATATATTCATTCCTCTCTCACTTCAGTACCAAGGGAATATATCAATAACGCCTGAATACCTATATTAGTAACGGTAGCAACAAATCTATTAATAATCGAAATAAAAGCGTTGTTATTACTGATATTAAAATAGTTTGCTTATTTTCTTTTAGTATGGTTTTAAGTCTATTCAAAATCATTTGCCTCCAAATCAAAACATTTAACTATCGAAGATAATTTAATACTTTTCGTTACCATAGCAAGAACTTCTTCAGCATCGGCTATTGTAAAATTTTCCTCTGCTAAAATCTTTGCAATTTTATGTGCGGTTTCTTTCTTCTTATAAAAATCTGAAGCAATATCTTTTGGCATTAAATCTCAACCCCCAACGCTACCGAAATTGCCTTGGCTACATTCTCGCTCTTTTCTCTACCGCTAAGGTCTGCAAAAAAAGCATCAATAGTAGAACGCTTAAATCCGGTTTTTTTCGCAAGGTCGCCGTTAGTCATTCGCCTGAGCCTCATTTCTCTTTTACAATCTGCAATAAAAATTTCGTACAATTTCTCACCTTCTTATGTTTTTTGTCGAAACCACTTGACAAAAGTGTTCAAAAAGTGTACTATGAACTTGCGACAGTTTTCATAGCACGAACTTTATGGCCTTACCGCTTGTCTTTAAGAGGATTTTTTGAAACAATACCGATTATGATGTCTCGTTGTCGGGGTACTCCAATATCACGACAATCTGTAACAAGCTGCCATTAAATCGTTTGATGCAACAAACGATTTGCTTGTTATGTCAAGCAGTTTCGACAAGGTTATTATAGTACGAGTTTTGAGTGCTGTCAATACAAAAATTCCCATTGTGAGTGTTTTTGTGAGAAAATACAAATTTGGAGTGTTGAATTTGAGTACTTTAGACAAAATATGCGAACTATTAGACCGTCAAGGCAAAAAACAAAAAGATTTGACTGATTTTCTTGGTATTTCTAAGAATTCTTTCACAGACTGGAAATCAGGTAGAATAAAATCTTATACAAAACATATACCTAAAATCGCCGAATTTCTTGGAGTTTCTACTGACTACCTTTTAGGTACACAAAAAGAAAACCCCGCCGCTAATAGCGACGAGGCTTTGATGTTTGCTCTTTGGGGCGGAGATACTTCCGATATTACATCAGAAATGTTAGCCGACGTGCGTAAATTCGCACAGTTTATCAGAGAAAAGAAAAAGGATGATAGCCAATGACACTTACCGCTCTTTATGATATTGCTTTACAAGACAATATACCCGTTTTTTCTTTTGATATGGAAACTTGCGAAAGTATATCAATACTTCAAAGCGGTAACTGTTATATCGCAATAGAACCTTTTAAGATTAAAAGTGTATCAGATGAAAAGGTGAAACTCGCCCATGAGCTCGGCCATTGTGAAACAGGTGCGTTCTACAATATACACGCCGTTTGTGATATTCGTGAGAAGCACGAAAACCGTGCAGATAAATGGGCTATTAAAAAACTCATCCCTAAGAATGAGTTAAAAGAAGCTTGCAAATGTTGCCGTAACCGCTGGGAACTCTCAGAGTATTTCGGCGTAACCGAAGACTTTATGCAAAAAGCTTTGGATTATTACAGAGGTATTTAAAATGAAAAAACTTCTTTCGAAAAATATTATTTCAATTATCCTTTTACTTTTGCATTTTCTTAATTCAATTGCTTTAAGTGTAATAATTTCAAATTCATCTGTAAAATGGTATTTTGAATACTTTGCAATTTTTTACTGTGTATTAAGTGCATTAATTATATTGGGTACTATAACAAAAAGTGAATGTTATACTATTAATCTTAGTGAATCTGATGTTATTCACCACAACTATATATCAAATATAGATTACATAAAGAAACGCACCGGACTTTTAGAGGAAGATATCATTTTAAAATCCGTTGATAAATATAATCAGCAATTAGAATTAAAAGAAGAAACTGATAGCATATTTAATAATTTCGAAACACTATACAAACACTTTGAAACTATTAGCACAGAAGATAAATGGGAATTATTATATGCACTCCCATCCGAATATCACACCCTAATACTAAAAAGACTTATAAGAGAAGAATTATGAATTTCAACGAGGTGACCACATTGAAAACTGCTGCAGCTTATATCCGCGTTTCGACTGATGACCAACTTGAATACTCCCCTGACAGCCAATTAAAAGTAATCCGAGATTATGCTGAGAAGAACGATATCGCCCTTCTTGAAGATTGTATCTTTATGGAAGACGGCGGCAAATCGGGTAAAAGTATGGCTAAGCGCGAAAAATTTCTTGAACTTATCGCTCTTTCAAAAAAGAAACCCAAGCCATTTGATATTATCCTCGTTTGGAAGTTTAGCCGTTTTGCGCGCAATCAGGAAGAAGCCATCACTTTAAAATCCATGCTCAAGCGTAACGGTATTGATGTTATCTCAATTTCCGAACCGCTCCCCGAAGGTCCTTTTGGTGACTTAGTCGAAAGAATAATTGAATGGACCGACTCGTATTATCTTGTAAACCTAAGCCAGGAAGTAAAGCGCGGTATGAAAGAACGTGCGGGTCGCGGCGAACCTGTCGCTCCACCACCAATTGGCTATGATTCGAAAGATAATCAATACATACCAAACGCCGATGCAGAGTTTGTCAAAGGGATATTTAACGATTATCTTAACGGCTTAGGTCTTCGCGCCATTGCCGTTAAATATGGTGACTTAGGTATGCGAACAAAACGCGGCAATTTACCTGACAACCGTTGTATTGAATATATGCTCCGTAATCCTGTCTATACAGGAAAAATCCGTTGGAGTCTTGACGGCCGCGCCGCGTCCACCCGACACTATGATAACCCCAATATTATGATATTTGAAGGCAAACATCAACCAATTATTTCTGAAGAAACATTTAACCGGGTACAAACCAAACTTGATGAGCAAAAACGTCTCTACGGTAAATATCAACGTTGCGAGCAAAGAATAGACTGGATGCTTAAAGGTTTAATACGCTGTTCAGAGTGCGGCTCTACTCTAATCGCAATAAACACCAAGTCCCCATCCCTGCAATGCCACAGCTACGCAAGAGGTACTTGTAAGGTTTCACACAGCATAACAGTTAAGAAAGCAACCGAAGAAATCATAAGCTATTTAGAAAACGCGGCTATAACAGGTAATTTTAATCTATCTCAATCAGAAACCACTCAACTTTCAAATGACAAAGAAACCGACTACAAAAGACTTATTGAAAATGAGAAAATTAAACTTAATCGAATCAAGCTTGCCTATCAAAACGGAATTGATACTTTAGAAGAATATAAATCTAATAAAGCAAAAATACTTGAAAATATTTCTAAATTCGAAAAGCAGCAAGCAAAAAAGCCAAAGAAACAAATCAGCAAAGACGCATACTGCGATAAAATATTTAAGGTATTAAAAGTGGTACTCGACAAAAGCCAAACCGAAAAAGCAAAAAACCAAGCTCTCCGCTCAATAATCAAAAAAATAATCTTCAATAAACCCCAAAACTCATTCGAGGTTTATTTTTACTGATTGAATTATATCTTTTTGCACTATGCACCGCCGTATTGGCTGATAATTATTTGTGCATATTTTGGATTAGGATTTTTAATGTTTATAGGATACTGCAATTTTTTCTCATATTGCCACATAAATTAAGCCTCCCCATTTTCCCACGGCCACGGAGATTCTAACCACTCCCAGCAACTGCTTACGGGAACATCTTTAGCAGTTGCTATATAAGTGCCATATTTTTCTTCGTACTGTGCTATACATTCTTTTCGTCTTTGTCTATAAACTTTTAATAACTCCATTGCTTTTTTGCTTACAGGATGAGTATCTAAATAAAGCACCATTTCGTGTATTGCAAAATCAAATGAATGGATTTTTTTTAATAAACGCTTTTTATCATTCATATTCTGTCACACCCCAAATACGGTTTGTCAATATTCGGAAAAATAGTGCCGCGCGAAAATCCTTCTTCAGTTTCATAAACATTGTCAATTGGTTGCATATTTATAAAAGCCATTGTTAAGATTTTAGGGTCAACAGCACTGTAATCGGTTTCTAAACAAAATTCGGGATTAACATTTTCATTAGAATTCATTGCTTTTTCAAATCTGTTCATCTGCTTGTACTGTTCAAGCATATCAAAAATTCTTTTATCCACAAACTTACTCCTTTTTAATTTAATCTTGTCCCCTTTACAGTATATTTTCTAAAATAAAGTTTCGTTACAAAATAAAAAGACGGTTTCCCGTCTTTTTTTTAATCTAATATACAAAATTTAAGCACCGCTAAGCATTCTCTAAGCGTTCCCGTTACAACCGAATACCAACGTGTACCGCAGTGTATGTGTGTTATATTGGTAAATCCGACACTTTTAGCAATTCCACCAGCACGATAAATATGATATTCGTTAGAAACATAGGCTATGCTATACTCTCCATCAAATGTATTATCCAATATTTCCTTGGAAAACAAAAAGTTTTCGTATGTACTAGTTGCTTTTTCTTCTTTGACAATTTTATTTTGAGGAATACCCTTTGTAACTAAGTATTTTTCCATTGCATAAGCTTCAGTTACATTTTCCTGTGGACCTTTACCGCCGCTTACCACAATAACCGCACTGGGATTTTGTTTATGATATTTTACTGTAGCATCAAGACGGTCTGCTAAAGCAAGGCTTGGCGTATCTCCCTGTACCGCAGCACCTAAAACAATAAATGCATCTTCCTTATAATCTACATTATCATTAAGCCCGTATATAAATAGGAAACTTGAGAATAGCACAACTGCCGAAATACCTAACGAAAGTATGATTTTTAACCATTTTGGAAATTTTTCATGAACCCAGTCAAAATAGATTGCATATAACAGAAAAGCTATACCTAAACCAGCGGTTAAAACATTACCTAAATTAAAGTTAGTTCTAAAAAACAACAATAATCCGTTAACAATTAATGCAGTACCAAGCACAATAATTAAAATTCGCCAAACTATATAATTATATTTCACCATAATATTCACCATTCTTTTTTTAACGTTAAAATCCGTCTTATATATGTCTCTTTTCTTTACATAATAAATATAACACATTATATAATTTCATTCAATTTAAAAATAATTAAAATTTTTCCAAAAAAGACTTGTATTATATTGACAAAACGTATATAATGGGTGTAAAAGGGAGAGAATTGGTAATTTTAGCACAATATTTTGTGATAAATCATGATTTTCCAAAAATTTAAGGAGGTGCTATTAAATTGTCAAATACTTTTGTGGTTGTACTTGGCATAGGCACGGTGTTCATCGGTCTAATTTCGTTAATACTTCTTTGCAAAATTCTAGGTCTTTTATGTGGCAAGGCTGAGAAGGAAAAGAAATCAGATTCCGTTGCTACCACTACTGTTGCTAACACCCCTGTTGCAACAAGCGAACCTATTGTAAACAGACAGGAAATTATTGCTGCCGTTAGCGCAGTAATTGCCGAAGAACTTGGAACAGATATTTCGGCTTTAAGAATTTTATCATTTAAAAAAATTTAAGAAAAAAGGTGTAAAATTATGAAAAAATATAATGTAACCGTAAACGGTACTTCTTACGAAATTACTTTAGAGGTTGTTGACGCGGCTAATGTTAAGGCTGCTCCTGCACCCACCGCCGCTCCGGCACCTGCTGCACCTGCTCCTGTTGCTGCTCCCGCAGGCGGTGAAACAGTTGCAAGCCCCATGCCTGGCACCATCCTTTCAGTTAATGTACAAAACGGCGCTTCTGTTAAGAAGGGTGACGTTTTAATGATTCTCGAAGCTATGAAGATGGAAAACGAAATTATAGCTCCCTGTGACGGCACAATTGCATCTGTAAATGTGCAAAACGGTGCTTCTGTTGAAACAGGCGCAACCCTTTGTGTTATCGCTTAATTCTTTGATTTAGGGAGAATTAAAAAAATGGATGCTATATTTCAATTTATTAAACAAACAGGTTTCTATGGCTTAATTGCAGGATTTTTAACAAACGGCGGTTGGCAAAACCTTTTAATGATTACAATTTCGCTAGTTCTTTTATATCTTGCTATTAAGAAACAGTTTGAACCTCTGTTACTCATAGGTATTGCCTTCGGTATGTTACTCACAAATCTCCCAGGTGCCGGCCTTTATAATCAAGAGCTTTGGAACGAATTTATGACAGAAGGTTCTAAGCACTATCATAGTTATGGTTATATTCTTTCAAACGGCGGTTTTCTTGATTATTTATATATAGGTGTTAAAACCTGTATCTACCCCTGCCTTATATTTGTTGGCATCGGTGCCATGACAGATTTCGCCCCCCTTATTTCAAATCCGAAATCCTTGCTTTTAGGTGCTGCTGCTCAAATAGGTATCTTTGCTACATTCCTTGGCGCTAAAGCATTTGGTTTTAACGGTTTTGAAGCATCTTCAATTGGTATTATAGGTGGTGCAGATGGTCCTACTGCAATTTTTGTAACCTCAAAGCTTGCTCCTCATCTTTTAGGACCAATTGCCGTTGCCGCTTACAGTTATATGGCTTTGGTTCCTGTAATTCAGCCACCTATTATGAAGCTTCTCACAACAAAGAAGGAACGTCAAATTGTTATGAAACCCCTTCGTCAAGTTTCTAAAACCGAGAAGATTATATTCCCGATTGCTGTTACAATCTTTGTAGCACTTCTTGTTCCTTCGGCTGCTCCACTTGTTGGTTGCTTAATGCTTGGTAACCTTTGGAAAGAATCGGGCGTTGCTGAAAGACTTTGCAAAACAGCCCAGAATGAGCTTATGAATATTGTAACAATATTCCTTGGTATTTCTGTGGGTGCTACTGCTACTGCAGGTACATTCTTAAGTTCAACTAAAGAAACTGTAACATTGTTTGGCAAAACCTTTGAATTACTAAGATTACCCACTATTGAGATAATTGTTTTGGGTGTTGTTGCATTCGGTGTTGCTTCTGCTTGCGGTGTTCTTTTTGCTAAGCTTATGAACCTATTTACAAAGAACAAAATTAATCCACTTATTGGCTCGGCTGGTGTTTCAGCAGTTCCAATGGCTGCCCGTGTTTCACAAACTGTCGGTCAAAAAGAAAACCCAACCAACTTCTTACTTATGCATGCAATGGGTCCGAACGTTGCAGGTGTTATAGGCTCTGCTATTGCTGCAGGTGCTTTGATTGCTATTTTCGGATAAGGAGTAAATTATGGAAAATAAAAAGTTATTTATAACTGATACCATTCTGCGTGATGCTCACCAGTCACAAGCAGCCACCAGAATGAAAATTGACGATATGATTCCCGCGCTTGAGCGCCTTGACCAAATAGGTTATTGGTCGCTTGAATGTTGGGGCGGCGCTACCTTTGACGTATGTATGCGCTTTTTAAATGAAGACCCGTGGGAAAGACTTCGTACACTCAAAAAATATATGCCCAACACAAAGCTTCAAATGCTTTTCCGTGGACAAAATATTTTAGGCTACAAGCACTATGCAGACGATGTTGTTGACAAATTCGTTGGCAAATCTATTGAAAACGGTATTGAAGTTATACGTATTTTCGATGCTTTAAACGATACTCGCAACCTTGAACAAGCTATTAAAAGCTGTAAAAAGTATGGCGGTATTTGTGAGCCTGCGCTCAGCTATACCGAAAGCCCTGTTCACAATGAAGAATACTTTGTAAAGCTTGCAAAAGAGCTTGAACAAATGGGTGCTGACGTTATTTGTATTAAGGATATGGCCAACCTTCTTCTTCCCTTTGATGCTTATTCATTAGTTAAGAAGTTAAAGGAAAATGTAAGCGTTCCGATTCACCTTCATACCCATAACACCACAGGTACTGGCGATATGACATATCTTATGGCTGCTCAGGCAGGGGTTGATATTGTAGATACTGCTTTATCTCCCTTGGCAAACGGTACTGCACAGCCATCAACAGAAGCTTTGGTAGCCACCCTTAAGGGTACTGCTCGCGATACAGGTCTTGACCTTGAAGCATTAAGCGATGTTGCTGCTCACTTCCGCAGTGTTGCTGACAAGATGAAGTCAGACGGCATCCTTGACCCTAAGGTGCTTAATGTTGACACTAAAACTCTTTTGTATCAAGTACCCGGCGGTATGCTTTCAAACCTTTTATCACAGTTAAAGCAAGCTAATGCTGAAGACAAGTATTACGATGCCTTAGCTGAAGTTCCGCGCGTTCGTAAGGACTTTGGTTATCCACCACTTGTTACTCCTACAAGCCAAATTGTAGGTACTCAGGCTGTTCTTAACGTACTATCGGGCGAACGTTATAAGATGGTGCCTAAGGAATCAAAGGCATTACTCCGCGGTGAATACGGCAGACTTCCCGCAGAAGTTAATGAAGATGTTCGTAAAAAGGCCATTGGTGACGAAGAAGTTATTACCTGCCGTCCTGCAGACCTTTTAGAGCCTGAACTCGAAAAATATTCCGAAGAAATGAAGACTAAAGGTATTGGTAAAACCGAGGAAGACGTATTAAGTTATGCTTTATTCCCGCAGGTTGCCGAAAAATTCTTCAAAGTACGCGATGCAGAAGACACAGTAAGAAAATTAGTTGTAGAAGATTTATCTTGCTAATATTAAAAATAAAAGGTAATCCCATTTTCATATGATTTCGGGATTACCTTTTGTCTACATTATAGCTGAGAGAATTAAAAGCTCTCTTAATTGTTTATAAATTTTAAAAG
Organism: Clostridia bacterium; assembly: GCA_017403265.1. Lineage (GTDB taxonomy): Bacteria > Bacillota > Clostridia > Oscillospirales > Acutalibacteraceae > UBA737. Next base: position 30,672 of record JAFQOJ010000014.1, on the reverse strand, counting down.
TGTCCTTTGCGGGTAAAGGATTCTCGCCTTTGCCGATTTCTATGGTAAAACCCGGACGGTAGAACTCCTTAATAAACCAATCTTTAAAACCGCCTCCCGTTGCAATGTCTATTGGCACATCTAATGCGTAACCGCTTGTGGTTGCCATGATTTCTGCCATTCGGCGTGAATTTTCAGGTATTTTGTTGCCGTAGGTCCAATATATAACTTCTCCCTGTGAATGTAGAGCTACTACATGCCGTATATTTGTGCTTCGGCATAAATTTGTCAGCGCTTGGGTTTCGGGCTCACTATTAGGCGCCGCACCGCCGTATCTTGTGGGACCGGGACCTACGATACCTAAAGATATTTCCTTTTTTTGCAAAGTTTCCCAACCGGCATCAAAATTATGGTTTATATCAACACCGCGCGCATTTGCATTCCATTTTTTAAAGTCGCCACGGCAAATATTGAAGTATTTTTCTGCATTCTTACCGCAAGCAGATTTTCCTAAAAGCGAAATATCGCATCCGTCAGGATTGACACATGGCACAAAAATAACCCCTCTACCGAGTAACCCCTTTCGTACATTGAGCCCCTCTATACTGCCACCAGTACTAATAGCACGGCAAAGGTCACGAATAAACATTAAAAGTATAGTACTAGTTATCCTTTCGCTTCCGTGTGTACCTGCAGTTATTAAAGAGTAGCTTTTACTTTTACCTATTTTAAGTGCAGTAATGCTTTTACCCATACAGCTTTTACCTATTGTAAAGCTTTCCATAAACTTATATTTTTCGCATAAAAAATCAATTACTACCTGCCTTTCACGGTAGGTGTACTCTTTAGAACTTACAATGGTATCCATTTTCTTCAACTCCTATTTAATACTATTAATAAAAGGTGAAAATAATGAATTTAATTGAGAAACAAATAAGCACCCAAAAAATTTATGAGGGCAAAATCATAACAGTGCGAAAAGATACTGCTTTGCTTCCAAACGGCAAGACCGCTATAAGAGAAATTGTTGAGCACAATGGCGGTATTTGTATTGCCCCTTTAACTGAGAATAACGAGCTTATATTTGTAAAACAATTCAGATACCCCTACGGTGAAATTCTTTTAGAGCTTCCTGCAGGAAAACGGGATAAAGACGAAGATCCGTTAGAAGGCGCAAAGCGGGAATTAAAAGAAGAAACAGGTGCTACTGCAGGTAAAATAGTTTCTTTAGGTCAGCTATATCCAACCGTTGCCTATTGCGATGAAATTATATGGCTTTATTTGGCTACAAACCTTAAATTCGGCGAACAAAAGCTTGATGAGGATGAATTTTTATCTGTCAGCAAAATCCCTTTAGAAACTGCTGCAGAAATGGTTTTAAACGGAGAAATAAAAGACTCTAAAACGCAAGTTGCAATACTTAAAATCAAAATGCTAAAAGATAAAGGACTATTATAATATATATGATTGATTTTGAAACTATAAAAAACAGTTCTAGACCACTTCCCTTTTGGTCACTTAACGAAAAATTAGATGTAAATGAAACTATCCGTCAGGTGCATTTAATGCATAAAGCTGGTCAGGGTGGCTTTTTCTTGCACGCTCGTGGCGGACTTACAACCGAATATATGGGTGAAGAATGGTTTGAAAACTTAGAAGCTGCTATTGATACTGCAAACAAACTCCAGATGGAAGCTTGGGTTTACGATGAAAACGGTTGGCCGAGCGGTTTTGGTGACGGCAAGGTTAACAAAATAGGAGTTGACTATCAGCAAAAATATCTGCGTATGGAAAAAGGTGAAAAAACCACCCCCTTCACCATTGGAAACAGCGGTGGTTACCATTTTTATTTTGATATAAACCCCCATTATGTAGATATGATTGATAAAAAGGTTACCGAAAAATTTATCGAAGAGATTTATGAGCCATACTATAAAAGATTTGGCAATCGTTTTGTTGGCTTTTTTACTGATGAACCTCAGTTATCAAGAACGAGCGGCTATCCATGGAGTTTTGTATTACCAGCAGAATATAAAGCAGAATATGGAGAAGATTTAATTTCTTTATTACCTGAATTGTTTATAGACACAGGAAATTTTGTGCAAACTCGTCTTCGCTTTTGGCGTTTGGTTACACGCTTATTTTCTGAAAACTTTACAAAAAAAATATATGATTGGTGCACAGAACGCGGCTTAAAGCTTACAGGCCATATGCTTAATGAAAACCACCTTGTAAGCCAATTAACCTCAAACGGCGCTGTTATGCCGCATTATGAGTACTTTCATATACCCGCTGTTGACTGGTTAGGCTTTGAAACACCAGACGCGCTTAACTTCCGTCAAATATCCTCCGTTACTGAGCAATTGGGTATTAAAGATGTTTTAACCGAGAGCGGTGCTATGACAGGTCAAGGCGCAAGCCTCCAATTGCTTAAAGGCATTCTTGATTGGCAAATGGTACGGGGCATCAACAGATTTTGCCCACATTTAGAGGGTTACAGCATTAGAGGTATTAGAAAACGTGACCATCCGCCTGTACTTTATTTTCAACAGCCTTGGTGGGAAGAAGGTTATCCCCCTTTCGCTAACGCAATTTCGCGCGTAGGACAAATTTTAAAAGAAGGTAAGGTGGAATATGATACTCTGCTTCTCCACCCCCAAACTACCGCCTGGGTATGCTATAACGGAACAGAAAACGATAAGCTTTGGCATTATAACAACAAATTTTTGGAAACCGTAAAAAAACTTGAACAAAAGCATATTATGTTCCATTTAGGCGATGAAACTATTATCGAGCGCCACGCAAAAGTAGAAAACGGAAAATTTGTTATAGGCAAGCAGAAATATAGTAAAGTTGTAATGCCTGAACATATTGCGCTTTTTGATAATACAAAGCGCTTACTTGAAGAATTCAAGGCGCAGGGCGGTTTAGTTGTTTCTGAAAAAGAAGTTAAGCATAATGCCGTTATTGATAACATAAAAATTACGGTAACAGAGCGAATTTATGATATTGGTAAAATTTACTTTTTTGTAAATACCAATCAAACTACCGAAAAAGCAAAAATTTCAAAAGGCAGTAAAATTATTGACCAGCTAACAGGTAAGCTTACAGATTTTGACGGAAATTATACCTTCAGTCCGTATGAAAGCATTTTAGTCCTTGATGACGGTAAGCCGCAGAGTAAATCAAAACCCGAACCCAACTCACCTATTTTATCCTTAGAAGGAGATTGGGAAATCAAAACGATTACAGATAACGCATTGGTGCTTGATTATTGCGATGCTTATTTTGACGGTGAGCTTATACAGCAAAATGATTACATTCTTAATATTCAAGACCGCGCTTGTAAATTAGAACGTCCGATTGATATTAAGCTTGTATTTCGTTTTAATGTAAAAGATATTCCAAAAAACGCAAAGCTTGTATGTGAAACACCCGAAAAATTCAAGCTTTTTGTCAACGGAAAGCCGCTTGAAAATAATGTTGTAGGTAACTATTTTGATACGAGCTTTAAGTGTATACCGCTAGACAATATGATAAAACTCGGTGAAAATATTATAGAAGCTTCTATACATTTCACCCAAAGCGAAAATATTTACGATTCGGTACGACACGCTAGAGAATTTGAAGCAATCAAAAACAAACTGTTTTATGATACCGAAATTGAGGCTATGTATATTGTTGGTGACTTTTGTGTTGAAACACCTACCGAAAAGCCTTTAACAACAAAAGTTCCGCTAACAAAAAGCAGCCGATATGCTCCAAATTTCAGTATTGTTAAAAGACCGAAAACTGTTAAGCTTTCAAATATTCACAATCAAGGCTTCCCCTTCTTCTCGGGCAAAATTACATTAAAGCGCGAATTTAACGGTACGAGCACTGCTCCCATTCTTAAATTCAAAAAGTTTAATACTAATATAGTTGGTGTAAGTGTAAACGGAAAACCAATAAAAAATCTTTTGTGGGAGCCTTTTGCTCTACCTCTAAAGCATTGGAAAACCGATAAAAACACCGTCGAATTAACCCTTACAACCAACCTTAGAAACCTATTAGGTCCATTCCACTGCGCAGAGGGTGAATGTACAATGCTTCGCCCCTTCGCTTTTTATAAAGAAGACACCTTTTGGGGTACAACTCAGTGGGATGATAACTATGTTATTGCCAATTTTGGTTTGGAATAAAAATACTCCTATGTGGAAACATAGGAGTATTTTGCTTAAATAATATTATAGATCTATTTGTTAGTATATTTTGAAACAATATTTTTAATGCGATCAACAGGATCTAAAAGACTGCTGATAGAATTATCATAATTTAGAGTTTCAATTAAAAGGGCGATGTATTTTGACATATTAACACTGCAGTACCAATCTCTTGATAAAAGCTCGGGGGTTTGATAAATAAGGTTAGTAGTAAAGATTTTATCAATAAGACCTTTCTCATAGTACTCATCGAATTTTTCTAAACCTTCAACAAATAAACCGAATGTGGAGAATATAAATATTCTGCCTGCACCTTTTTCCTTAAGCTTAGCGGCAATATCAAGCATAGATTCACCCGAAGAAATCATATCGTCAACCAAAATTAAATCCTTGCCATTGATATCGTTGCCCAAGAATTCGTGTGCTTCAATTGGGTTCCTACCGTTAACTACTACTGAGTAATTGCGGCGCTTGTAGAACATACCTAGCTCTAAGCCCAACACAGATGAATAGTAGATACAACGGCCCATGCCACCTTCATCTGGCGAAACAATCATTGTATGGTCACGGTCAAGCTTAATATCGGGAACTGTTTTAAGTAATGCTTTAATCATTTGATAAGCAGCTTGTACATTATCAAAGCCATCAAGTGGGATAGCGTTATTAACGCGTGGGTCATGAGCATCGAATGTGATAATATTCTTAACACCCATTGCTATTAATTCTTGTAAAGCCATGGCACAATCCATCGACTCGCGTGATGTTCTTCTATGCTGTCTTCCCTCATAAAGCATAGGCATAATAACAGTAATTCTTCTTGCCTTACCGCCTAATGCTGCAATAACGCGTTTTAAGTCTTGGAAATGGTCGTCAGGACTCATAGGAACGGTTTTTCCGTACATTTTGTACTCTACATTGTAGTTAAAGCAGTCACAAATAATGTATACATCCAAACCTCTTGCAGTATGCTTAAGAACCGCCTTTGCTTCACCTGTACCGAATCTTGGACAGTTTGCAGGAATAACAAAGGTTTCTTCGTCCGAAACACCGCGCCACTGCTTTAAATAATAATCCACTTTAGAAGAAATATCTTCACATCCGCGCATACTAATTACGGCTAAATCACCGAACGGAGTATGCTTAAAATCAACACATGCCATAATAAATAAGCCCCCTAAATATTTTATCATTTATATAATAACATAAAATTTCCAACAAAAAAAGACTTTTATCGAATTTTTTTTGCATTTTTTAATTAAATTCATATTTTATACATTTTTCTTAGATTTATCATTGAATAATTATAGCTTTTTTGATATAATTAAATAAATATTACATTTTACACTTTGAAAGGTGATTTTACTTATGGCAAAGGTTTATCTTTTAGCGCATACCCCCTCTCCAGAACACACCGTCGCTTCTGCAGCCAAGTTATGCTATAGCAGTTCTACTATTTCTGATTTGCGCGATAAATTAACCGATGAAAGCGCAGCTAAATTTGTGGAAATGCTTTCCGAAATCGGTCACGAAAGCCCTATAGAACATGCTTCCTTTACATTTGGTATTGAAGGTGTATCACGTTCACTTTTGGCTCAAATCACCCGTCATAGAATGGCATCTTTTTCGGTTAAAAGTCAACGCTATGTTCGTGAGGGCGCTTTTGAGTATGTTACCCCGCCCGAAATCGCCGAAGACCCAGAGGCTAAAAAGCTTTATGACGAAATTATGGCGGAAGACCAAAAGCGTTACGATGCCTTAACCGATATTTTAAAAGCAAAGCACATTAAAATGTTCTTAACCGAAGGCAAAGACCAAAAAACCGCTGAACGTATGGCGGAAAAAAAGGCAATTGAAGATGCACGCTTTGTACTTCCTAATGCGTGTGAAACACAAATGATTATGACTATGAATGCACGCTCGCTTCATAACTTCTTTAAACACCGCTGCTGCAACCGCGCTCAGTGGGAAATTAAAGACATAGCCGACCAAATGCTAGCATTGGTTTTACAAGTAGCACCTGATTTATTTAAAAACGCAGGTCCTTCCTGTGTGCGCGGCGGCTGCAGTGAAGGTAAAATGACCTGCGGTAAGGCAAAAGAAATTAAAGAATTTTACAAAGGACTTAAAAAATAATGGGTAAGCTTATTGTTATCGAAGGTCTTGACGGTAGCGGTAAATCTACACAACTTGATTTACTAACCGAAAACCTTAAAAACAACGGTATTAACTGCAAAACCGTTTCATTCCCCGACTATGATAATCCGTCAAGTACACTTGTAAAAATGTATTTAAAGGGTGATTTTGGTAAAAAGCCCGACGATGTTAATGCCTTTGCGGCATCAACCTTTTACTGTGTTGACCGATATGCTTCTTTTAAGGCTAATTGGGGTGAATTTTATAACGGCGGCGGTACCGTTGTTGCAGGTAGATACACAACTTCAAACGCTGTTCACCAATGCTCTAAGTTACCTGAGAGCGAATGGGAAAGCTTTTTAGAATGGCTTTACGATTTTGAATACCAAAAGGTTGCAATCCCAAAACCCGATAAGGTTATTTTCCTTGATATGCCGATTGAAGTTTCACAAAAGCTACTTACAGGCAGATATAATGGTGACGAAAGTAAAAAGGACATTCACGAAAGTGACACAGAGTACTTAACGCGTTGCAGAAAAGCAGCTTTATTTACCGCAAAATACTCAGGTTGGCAGATTATCCCCTGTTCCGAAAACGGTAATGCACGCACGATTGAAAGCATTTCAAAAGATGTATTAAAGGCTTGTTTAAGTATTTATTAAGAGGTAATTTATGGTTTATTTATTTTTAGCAAACGGCTTTGAAGAATGTGAAGCTATAACTCCGCTTGACATTTTAAGACGCGCAAACGTTGAAGTAAAAACGGTTGGTATCGGCAGTAACACAATTACAGGCTCACATAACATTACCATAAACTGCGATACTGTTAATAAGAATTTAAATCTTGATAAGCTTGAGGGTATTATTCTACCGGGAGGTATACCGGGAACACCTAATCTTGAAAAAGACAACACCGTACAAGCTACAATTGATTACTGTAATGAAAACGGTCTTTTGATTTGTGCAATTTGTGCCGCACCGTCAATTTTAGGTCATAAAGGTTTACTACGCGGCAAAAAAGCCACTTGCTACCCAGGTTTTGAGCCTGAGCTTTTAGGTGCAGAAATTATAAATGAAAAGGTTGTTTCAGATAATAATATAATTACTGCTTGCGGTGCAGGTGCTGCAAGTGATTTCGGCTTTAAAATTTTGGGATATTTAAAGGACGAAAGAACTGCAAACGATATTAAAAATGCTATGAAGTTTTAAATACGGAGTTTTAAAATGAGTGATAATTTAAAAAACAATTTACCCGATGATGATTATGTAATCGGTAAAGGCTTTACTGTTCCAGAGTCTCCAGAACAACCGAAAACCAAAAGCAAGCATCAAAAAAAATCTAAAAACGGTATTAAATCACTTGTTTGGATTTTAATGATTTTTGTAGTTTCTATAGCGCTTGCCTTAACCGTAATTTATGTTGGTGCTGACTATATGGGCATAGGCTTTGGCAGAGGCGGCAAGGTTACAATAGAGATTCCGCAGGGTACTCCTACGGCGCGAATTGCCGAAATTCTAGAGGATAGCGGCGCTGTAAAGGTTCCTTTGGCGTTTCGCTTATATGCTAAAATTAAAGGTTATGAAAGTCAGTTTAAATACGGTGTTTATACCTTTAATTCCGAAGCAGGTTATGACGATATTTCAACTATGCTTATAACACAAGGCGCAAAGGCTCAAAGCGTAACAGTTACCATTCCCGAAGGTACAGGCATTAACGATTATACCAAAAATGTAAACGGTGAAAAGGTTGTAGTACCTGGTATTGCTACCTTGCTTGAAAAGAATAATGTATGCAAAAAAACAGACTTTTTTGCCGCATTAGACCAAGTAGATTTAAAGGGCAAGCTATTGTCTAATTCTGACCCTGACCGCACCTATTACGCACTTGAGGGATATCTATTCCCCGAAACTTATAACTTTTATAACTATGATTCTAAGGAATGTGCTGTACTAGCTGTTAGAAAAATGATCGAGGAAAGCGAAAAGCGTATTACTGACGATTTGTATAAGCAAGCCAAAGATATGGGTTATAATATGAACCAAATTCTTACTATGGCTTCTATTATTCAAATGGAAGCGGGCACCGATACCCAAGCGCTTCCCAAGATTGCTGCAGTTTTTTATAACCGTCTTAACAGCAAGGATTTTTCTACTTTAGGTTCTTCCCCCACCTGTTATTACGGCGATTCCTTTAAGCGTGATGACAAGCGTTACGATACCTATACTGCTAAAGGACTTCCCCCAGGGCCCTTATGTTCGCCTAGTATTGATGCTATTAAAGCAGCATTAAACCCTGATAGCAACGAATATTACTACTTTGTGACAGATGCTAAGGGTAAATTTTACTTCCATAAAACTATGGCAGAACAGACTGCTACAATAAACAAACTCAAACAGGAAAAAAATTGGATTTATGAATACTTCAACTAACAAAATTCCCGAGCTTTTATGCCCTGCAGGTGACCTTACCCGTCTTATTGCCGCCGTAGATTACGGTGCCGATGCGGTTTACCTTGCGGGAGAAGAATTTGGTATGCGCACTGCAGCCAGCAACTTTGGTATTGAAGACCTTAAAAAAGGCGTAGAATATGCACATAAAAATAACGTAAAGGTGCATCTTGCGTGCAATACCATACCCCATAATGAAGAAATTCCGCGTCTTCCCGCATTTTTACAAGAAGTAAACGATATTGGCATTGACGCTATTATTTCTGCCGATTTAGGCACAATAGGTCTTGTGAAAAAATATGCCCCTGACTGTGAGCTTCATATATCAGTACAGTCGGGTATATGCAACTATGAAACCGCAAATGCATTTTACAATCTAGGTGCAAAGCGTGTTGTTTTAGCACGTGAGCTTTCTCTTGATGAAATTGCCGAAATTCGTGCAAAAACCCCGAAAGAGCTTGAAATTGAGGCTTTTGCTCATGGCGCTATGTGTGTTTCCTTTTCAGCAAGATGCTTACTTTCAAGCTATATGACAGGTAGAGATGCCAACCGTGGCGACTGCGCACAGCCTTGCCGTTGGAGTTATTCGCTTATGGAAGAAAAGCGTCCAGGTCTGCATTTTGATATCACCGAAACTGATAAAGGTACCTACATTCTAAATGCTAATGATTTATGCATGGCAGAATATCTTGACAAAATGCGTGATGCGGGTATTGACAGTATTAAAATAGAAGGTAGGGCAAAATCACACTATTATGTAGCAGTTACAACCAACGCTTACCGCGGCGCTTTAGACAGCCTTAAAAACAGTAACGGTGAATGGCTTTGTCCCGATTGGGTAACAGATGAGCTTAATAAAATTAGCCACCGTAACTATTCGCAAGGCTTTTTCTTTGGTCGCCCCGAGAACGCACAAACCTACAAGGATGCAGGCTATGTGCGTGATTATTCGGTTGCTGCAATTGTTGATGACTACCGTGACGGAATGATTATTGCCACCTTAAAAAACAAGTTCTTAAAAGGGCAAGAATTTGACTGCTTAGAGCCTAAATCAAAACCGTTTACATTTGTTGCAAATACGGTTTACGATGAAAATGATAACGAAATTGATAGCGCTCCCCACCCGATGATGACAGTCAAAATCCCCTACCCAACACCTGTTAAAAAAGGCGCATTACTCAGAATGAAAACCGATTAATTTTTCACCTCTTACCAATACTAAGGTAAGAGGTGTTTTTTTATGGAAAAACTATTTTGGCGCATTTTTGCAAAGCGGAGTCTTATCAGCTTTTTTATATTAATTTTTTTACTTTTCACCTGTATTTTACGCGTTGCAGAAATTTGCAGCAAAAACTACAGTGAAGTACAAGCAAACTTGAGTAGTATAAAAATAGAAATCACTAATCAAAGGGGTACAATTTTCGACTGTAACGGTTATCCGTTAACTAATAATAAAAAGAAAATCATTGCATGTGTTTCCCCTACTCCGCGAGCCATTACAGCAATTAGTACCGTATTAAAGGGTGATGAGTTAGAAAGCGTTTTAGAAACCCTTAAAAATGGAAAGCCTGCTATTTGTGAAGTTGAGAGAAAAATAGAATGTGACGGCATTCTTTGTACTGAAATTTATGCTACAGATAATTATATACCTGCCATTCACAGTATTGGATACTGCGACGGTGATAACAATGGAGTATGCGGGCTTGAAAAATCTTATAACTCTTATCTTCAAAGCGAATATCCTCTCACCGTGCGCTATGCATGTGACGGCAAAGGCAGAATTTTACAAGGTGTAGCGCCTACAATTGAAAATAAAATATCACCGTTGTCCTACGGGGTTGTAAGTACAATTGATATAAACATTCAAAACATTGTTGAAAGCGCGGCTGAAAATTTAACCAAAGGCGCAATAGTTGTTGCAGATGTTAAAACTGCAAAAATACGCGGTATAGTAAGCGTACCTACCTTTACTACCGACAGCATAGAGAACCTTTTAAACCACCCCTTAACTCCCCTATACAACCGCACTTTAGGTGCTTATAATGTTGGTTCGGTTTTTAAATTATGCGTTGCGGCATCCGCAATTGAAAACGGTTACCAAGATTTTAAATACACCTGTAAGGGCAGTTGCAAAATAATAGACCGCACCTTTAAATGCCATAATTTAAACGGGCACGGTATGAACGATTTAAACTCGGCAATTTCGCAGTCCTGCAACACATACTTTTATAATTTAGGCATAAAATCAGGTGCCAACAATTTAATAACAATGGCAAGCAATTTGAATTTTGGTAAAACAATAAGACTATCTAATAACATTAGTACTGCAAAAGGCACACTTCCCACATTAGAAAAATTGCAAAATATTGCCCATTTAGCCAATTTTAGTATCGGTCAAGGCGATTTTACTGCTGCGCCGATTTCTCTATTGCCACTTTACTGTGCCATTGCAACCGACGGAAAATACTATATGCCAAGCATTGTTGAAGGCACAACCAAAAACGCCAAGATAACTAAATACAATTACGGCAGTCCTACCCGCGCATTTTCAAAATCAACTGCCAACAAGTTAAAAAAAGCCTTAAGTCTTGTAGTAACCGAAGGTACGGGTGTTTTAGGCAATCCTAGAACCGTTACTGCCGCGGGTAAAACTGCCACCGCACAAACAGGAAAATTCCTTAGTGGCAAAGAAATTGAAAGCAGTTGGTTTTGCGGTTTTTTCCCACTTGAAAGCCCTAAATATGTAGTAGTACTTTTTGCGGAAAATAAAGCGCTTGCAACTAAACCCTGCGCCCAAATCTTTGCAGAAATTGCGGATAAAATCGTTACTCAGCAATAAAAAACTCCCTTACACGAAGGGAGCTTTTTATCATACTACTATTCCTTTTTTGATTTTATAAATCTTACCGTCAACCTTAACCTTGCCTGTGTAATCAAGTTGCGCATAGCCATTGTTTACATAGAATAATTCGCCTTTATAACCCACAAGATTGTATGAATAAACATAAACACCTTCTTTAATTTTAACACGGTTTGGTACATACCTAACTATAGTTTTTTTCTTACTCCATTTACCGTTTTTAATATAGTACCATTTACCGTTAATCCGTGTAATACCGGTATAGGTGGTTTGTTTGCCGTTCTTTAAAAAATAATTTTTTCCTTTATAATTTAAAATTTGCGTTTTTTCAACCCACTTACCGTTTTTAACATAGCACTTTTCTCCACGGTATGTAACGAATCCGGTTTTTGTTTTATCCCACTTTCCGTTTTTAATATAAAAATATTTACCTTTATAATACTTAAGACCTTTGACAGAACTGTTCCATTTTCCGTTCTGAACATAGAACCATTTGCCCCTATATTTTACAATTGTATCTATGTTTTTATTCCACACACCTTTTTCTATATAAAACCATTTTCCATTAAACTTAATAAGAGTGGTTTCTTCACTTGTTTTGCCGTTTTTATATAACCTCCAATATTTATTAACCTTTTTAAGTGTAATACTATCGCTATTACCGCAAACGCTACAAACACCATTTTCACTCCACTCGTGTTTATAACAGGTGTTATAATACCATACTGCATCATTTAAATATTTATACCCTTTATATATATCATAATCATACGAGCCAACATCCAAATGTTTTATTTTGCCTTTATCATCTATTGAACCGCTATAGTAAACATTTTCAAGAGATTCATCACCTAAAAAGGCATACATACCTACGGTTTTCAAAACTCCTGATAACTGAATATTTGCAAGAGAAGAACAATTATAAAACGCCGCTTCACCTATATAGGTAACATTATTTCCCATTATAACTTCGGTGAGTTTTGTGCAATTTTTAAAGCTGGCATCCCCAATAGTTTTGAGACTCTTCGGGAAGACAACCTTTTTTAATTTTTCATAGCCGCAAAATATACCACTACCAATGCTTTCTAAACCTTCAGGTACTACTAACTCAGTAACTATTTCATTATTCAAAATTAGATTTTTACAGTAAATAATAGGATTTGAATAAATGTATCCACCATCTAAAGTTTCCATATCGCCATCATACCAATATGGCTTATAGTAAAAATTAATTTGACACCAAGCAGCCAAGTCGGTGATATAAACATTTTCAATTGATTCACAGAAATAGAATGCCGAATCGCCAACCGTTCTAAGTTTTTTCGACACATAAACATCAGTAAGTTTAAGACATTTTTCAAATGCGCTTTTACCAATTTTTTCAATACTGTCCGACATAATTACAGTTTTAAGATTTTTAAATCCATAAAAAGCATAATCGGATATTTCGGTAACTGTATCAGGTAAAATCAATTCAGTTGTTAATTCCCCGTTTATATACACATTTTCAGCAGTATTGATAGCATTATCGGTATCAGTAAAGTAATTTGTAGATACCTTCACACCGCACCATGAAATTAAGTCCTCAATATAAAGGTTACTAATTTTTGAATTTTCAAATGCATAGCTACCTATAGATTTAACACTTTTAGGTATTATAAGGCTTTCAATATTTTGACAATACGAAAATGCGCCTGCGCCTATTTCCGTAACACCGTCTTCAATTACAACTTCGGTAATATCCTTAGGCCATGCCGCAGTTGTGCTTAAATTATTATTTGAACCCATTTTTCCTTGACCGCTTATTGTAAGCTTGGAGCCGTCAAGCGTCCATGTACAGTCACCCGTTGTTCCGCTTGTAACACTTTGTGCTCCAACACAAAACACCGAAAACATTACTGTTGATAAGAGTATTAAAATTACTAATAAACTACTTAATATCTTTTTCATAACCTACCTCCTGAATTTCGAGTTTCATAATAATAATGCAGAAAAGTTGAGTTTTATTGCAAAATATGAAAATTTTTTACTATCTAAATTTTACTGCGTTTTAAGTAAATATAAAAGCCATTTTAGTTGACAAATAAACCCAAAAAGTATATAATAACTTTGTATGTTTAATTTGAGAATAAAGGATGTTTTTTATGAAATGGACTTCACTTAATGACCTTAGAGAAATGTATCTTGCCTTTTTTGAGTCTAAAGACCATTTAAGGCTTGGCAGCTTCTCTTTGGTGCCTAATAACGATAAATCTTTATTACTTATAAACTCAGGTATGGCGCCGATGAAAAAGTATTTCACGGGCGAAGTAACACCTCCCAGTGTTCGTGTTACTACCTGCCAGAAGTGTATTAGAACACCCGACCTTGAACGCGTTGGTATCACCGCCCGTCACGGTACATTTTTTGAAATGCTTGGTAACTTCTCCTTTGGCGACTACTTTAAGTCAGAAGCTATCACTTGGGCTTGGGAATTCTTAACCAAAACACTTGAAATCCCCAGTGAATTACTTTGGCCGTCTGTTTATGAAGAAGATGACGAGGCATATAACTTTTGGCGTGATGTTATCGGTGTGCCTGAAGAACGTATTGTAAGAATGGGCAAAGAGGATAACTTCTGGGAACACGGCACAGGTCCTTGCGGTCCTTGTAGCGAAATTTACTTTGACCGTGGTGAAAAATACGGCTGTGGCTCGCCCGACTGTAAGCCGGGTTGTGATTGCGACAGATATATGGAAATTTGGAACAACGTTTTCTCGCAGTTTAATAATATGGGTGACGGCACTTACACCGAGCTTGAGCACAAAAATATTGATACAGGTATGGGGCTTGAGCGTCTTGCATGCGTTATGCAGGATGTTGACAATATGTTTGAGGTTGACACTATTCGCAATATTTTAGACAATGTTTGCAAAATTTCGGGCAAGGAATACGGTAAGGATGCATCTACCGATATTTCTATTCGCGCTATAACCGACCATGCAAGAGCCGCTACCTTTATGATAAGCGACGGTATTATCCCCTCTAACGAGGGACGCGGATATGTTCTTCGCCGTATTATTAGAAGAGCCGTTCGTCACGGTAAGATTATAGGTATTAACCGCCCCTTCTTTATGGAACTTTGTGATACCGTAATAAGCGAAAACAAGCAAGGCTACCCTGAGCTTGTAGAAAAACAGCAGTTAATTACAAAGGTTATAAATAATGAAGAAGCATCCTTTAATAAAACTGTTGACCAAGGTCTTTCAATGCTTGAAGAATTAACCAAAAACAGTAAGACCTTCTCGGGCGAAGATGCATTCAAGCTTTATGATACCTATGGCTTCCCCATTGACCTTACTAAAGACATTCTTGCCGAAAAAGGTATCACTTTAGATGAAGAACGCTTTAAGGAATTAATGGAAGAGCAAAAACAAAAGGCACGTAATGCCCGTAAAGCATCTGACGGTGAAAGCTGGAAAAGTGACGGCATTACGTTCGAAAATATCAAAGCCACCGAATTTGTAGGTTATACCGAAAATACCGCTGCTGCTAGTGTTTTAGATATTGTTGTAGATAACGAACATACAAGCAGCGCTTTTGAAGGTCAAAAAGCAGCTATCGTGCTTGATACTACACCCTTCTATGCAGAAAGCGGTGGTCAGATTGGTGACTGTGGTGTTATAAAAACCAAAAATGCAGAATTTACTGTAAGTGATACCACCAAAACCACAAATGGCATTTTCGTACATTACGGTACACTCACTAGCGGTGTAATCTCGGTTTGCGATACTGTTTCAGCTCAAATTGATACAGTAAAACGTGCTGCTATTCGCCGCAACCATACTGCCGCTCACCTTTTACAAGCCGCTTTGCGTTCTGTACTTGGTAACCACGTTGAGCAGGCAGGTCAGCTTGTAAACGATAAGATAGTTCGTTTTGACTTTACACATTTCTCTGCTTTAACACACGAAGAACTTAAAGCAGTTGAAGATAATGTAAACAATGCAATACTCGGTGCAATTACAGTGGAAAATACCGAAATGCCTATTGCCGAAGCTAAAAAACTTGGTGCTATGGCATTATTCGGCGAAAAATACGGCGAAGTTGTACGTGTTGTAAATGCTTTAGGCGTATCGGTTGAGCTTTGCGGCGGTACACACGTAGATAACACTTCAAAAATTGGTCTTTTCCATATCAATTCCGAATCGAGCGTTGCCGCAGGTGTAAGACGTATTGAAGCAGTAACAGGCGCTAATGTGCTTTCAGTAATTGAAAACTACATCAAATTAGCAACCGACACTGCAGATGCATTAAAATCAGCTAATATTAACGATATAGCTAAGCGTGCAAATATTGTTATAAACGAATTAAAGGATACACAAAAAGCATTAGAAAAGGCTGAAGCTCAGCTTGCCAACAGTAAGCTTTCAAGTATTTTAGACGGTGCTACAAATATTGGTGATATTCGTGTAATCGCAAAAGAACTTAAGGGCGTTAATGCCGATGAATTACGCAAAATGTGTGATATTATTAAGGCAGATAACCCTGATACCGTAGCTTTATTAGCGAGTGTTAAAGGTGAAAAATTAACATTCTGTGCCGCTTGCGGTAAGGATGCAATAGCTAAGGGCGTTCACGCAGGCAACTTGGTACGCGAAATTGCTAAACTCACAGGCGGTAACGGCGGCGGCAAGTCAGATAGCGCTATGGCAGGCGGTAAAGATATTACTAAGCTTGAAACCGCGTTACAGAGTGTAGCTTCGGTTGTAGAAACCCAAATTAAGTGAGGTTAAATTATGAATGATTGCTTATTTTGTAAAATAATCAAAGGTGACATCCCTTCAACCAAGATTTACGAAAACGAATATGTTTACGCATTTTTGGATATCGAACCGCAAGCACCCTTTCACGCAATTATTGTGCCGAAAACTCATATTTCATCGGCTGACGAAATAAATGCTCAAAACAGTATTTATATTGCAAAAATTTTTGAAGCTGTAGCAGAAATTGCTAAAGCTGAAAGCTTAAGCGACGGTTACCGAGTAGTTAATAACTGCGGTAAAGACGGTGGTCAAACTGTCGGTCATATTCATTTCCACCTATTAGCACGCAGAAATTTAGCTTGGCCTCCCGGTTGATTAAATATTTTGAAAGAAGTTGTTATAAATGAAAAAAGATATTACTTTAGTAGTTATGGCAGCAGGTATGGGCAGTCGCTTCGGCTCCTTGAAACAGCTTGAGCCTATCGGTAAAAACGGTGAAGTTATACTTGATTTCTCGGTTTACGATGCGATTAAAGCAGGTTTTACGAAGGTTGTTTTTGTAATCAAAAAGGCGATTGAAAAAGACTTCAAAGAAATAGTAGGCAAAAAAATCGAAAAGAAAATTAAGGTAGAATACGTTTTCCAAGAAATTGATGCTCTGCCCGACGGATTTAAAGTACCCGCTGACCGCGAAAAACCCTGGGGTACCGCACACGCTATTCTTTGTTGTAAAGATGTTGTAAAAGAGCCTTTTGCGGTTGTTAATGCAGATGATTTCTATGGTGCAGGCGCTTTCCAAAAAACTGCCAAGTATTTGCAAAACGAAGATAATAACTATTGTATGGTTGGCTTCCGTCTTGTAAATACACTTACCGAAAACGGTTATGTCTCCCGCGGTGTATGTGTTACCGACAGTGATAATCACCTAAAATCCATCACCGAGCGCACAAAGATTATGGATTGCAAATTTACCGAAGACGACGGAAAAACTTGGGAAAGCTTAGCACCCGATACCGTTGTTTCTATGAATCTTTGGGGCTTTATGCCGGATGTTTTCGGTTACATAGAAAAAGGCTTTATAGAGTTTTTAAATAAGAGCATTAACGTTCCTAAAAGCGAATATTATCTTCCAAGCGTTGTGTCTTCACTAATTGAAACGGGCGAAAAAACTGTTGATGTTTTAGTAGCTGAAGATAAGTGGTACGGTGTTACCTATAAGGAAGATAAGGATTTAGTTGTAAAAGCTATTGGCAAAATGATAGATGACGGAAAATATCAGAATATATAAGGAGAGTTAATTATGTTTAAAAAAACAAAAGGATTTATTGCTGACTTTAAGGCATTTGTAATGCGCGGTAATGTTATTGATATGGCAGTCGGTGTAATTATTGCAGGTGCCTTTGGTAAAATTACCACAAGTATTGTAAATGATGTATTTATGCCCTTTATTGGATGGCTCATCGGTGGTTTTGATTTAAGCCAGCTTAATATTCTTTTAAAACCCGAAGTTTTGGATGAAGCCGGTGTAGTTGTTGAGCCCGCAGTAACCATTGGAATTGGTACATTACTTGTTACTATTATCGACTTCCTAATAATCGCGTTTATCGTATTCCTAATTATTAAAATGTTTGCTAAAGCAAAAGAGCTTTCCGAAAAAGCATTAGCTAAAAAGGAAGAAGCTGTAGAAGAAGTAGAAGAAGAAAAAGCTCCTACTACCGAAGAACTTTTAGCAGAAATTCTTGAAGAAATTAAAAAGAAAAACGACTAAAATAAGACACCGAGAAGTGATTTTCTCGGTGTCTTATTTTTTATTAAAAATTTTATAATTCTTTGGTGAGAGCCCATAATACTCTTTAAACGCTTTACTGAAAGAATACACAGAAGTATAGTTTAAAAGTTCAGAAATTTCTGTTATTGAAAGCCTATTTTCCATCAACAAAAATCTTGCTGCCTCAAGCCTTTTTCCGTGAAAATAGTCAAATAGAGTATTACTTGTAGTTTTTTTATATACAGAAGAAAGATATCCATAGCTATAGTTAAATACAGGGCAAATTTCTTCCAAATTTTTAATGGAATAAATATGGGTATCAATATAATTCATAAGGCGCTGGCACAAAAGCTCTGACTTTCTTGCATAAGCGCTGTTTTTCTTAGGAGTAATATTTTCAAACCCTCTTATAACATATATCATTATTTGTTTAAAAAGCAAATTTAAAAGCTCGTCTTTGTATCGGTCATCAGAATCAAGCTCAGTAATCGCATTGCCGATTAAAGAGCGAATTCTATCGTCATGGAAAAGGCGGGTATTTGGAAGAGCATAGTCCTGAGCTATTTTTTGAAATGCCTCCGTAAACTCTTGGTTATTGAGCCTGAATGCAAAAAAATCGTACTTAAGCGGTTCGTCCCTATCCGACTCAATTTTATGAATATCACCGGGGTGGGATAGATAAATATCTCCCTTCTTAACCTGTGTTGGAACATCGTTAGTTGAAATAACCGCTTTACCGTCTGTTACGATTGTGAGTTCATATAGATTTGTATGTATATGCGGTTCAATAACAGTATCCCCTTTACAAAACATTCTACCAATTTGCAAAAGCAAAATACTGTCAAACTTTAAAGGATTGGAAAAGTAAGCATGGCTTAAATGAAAATCAACTTTGTTAATAGTTATCACCCCTAACATTAGAATACTTCACTAATTAATTTATGTCAACATAAAACGTTAAAATTAACATCAAAATTTGCTAAATTTTCGCTAAATATTAAAAATTGACATCTATTTTGTGTAAAAATGACATTTACTAAACTGATGTTCTAAATATAATTAAATTATGGTATATGTTACTTATATAATTTTTATAAATATGGAGGTTTTATCATGAAAGATAAAAAAGTCATTGCCGTAATCGGATGCGGCAGAATTGCAAGATTATCACACTTCCCCGCTTTTACCCAAATGGATAATGTCAGAATAAAGTACGCCTGTGACATTATTCCCCAAAAAGCAAAAAAAATGAAGGAAGATTTTCCAATAATTGAAAATTGCATTATAGATTACAAAGACGCCTTAAGTGACCCCGAGGTTGAAATTGTTTATGTACTTACTCCAAACTATTCACACTATACTATTACTATGGATGCTTTGGCTGCAAACAAGCACGTTTTTTGCGAAAAACCTATTACCGTAAACTATGAGCTTTCCTGCAAAATGGCAGAAGAGGCAAATAAGCGCGCTCTTTTACTTAATATTGGTGTTTGCAACCGTTACAACAAATCAATTGAGTTGCTCGAAGAAATGAATAAAGAAGGAAAATTCGGCAACATATATCATGTTTACTGCTCATTCAGATCCCACCGCAGCATCCCAGGACTCGGCGGTGCTTTCACAACAAAAGAGCAATCAGGCGGCGGTGTGCTTATTGACTGGGGCATCCATTTCCTTGATTTAGTTCTTTACATTCTTGGCGGTGCGAAAATCAAGAATGTTACTTGTGATGCATATTGTGAAATGGCTAAAGATATGAAGGCTTATAAATACAATGGCATGTGGGCAGAGGATACTGCCGATATTGAAAATGGAACAAACGATGTTGATGACTTTATTAGCGGTCATATCCGTACCGATAAGGCAAGTATTTCTTTCAATGGCGCTTGGGCTCAAAACATTAATAAAAATGAAATGTTCATAGATTTTCTTGGAGATAAATGTGGTGCACGTCTTTCTTATGGTGGCAAATTTGAAATTTATGATGGCGCAACCCTTGAAACAATTCAGCCTGAATATGATATACCAAACATGTATCTTTGCGAAGATATAGCCTTTATTGATTCGGTTATTACGGGTGTGAAAAATAAAAATCATATTGATAATATTTTAGAGAGTGCTAAGCTGCTTGATAAACTTTATCTTTCTGCAAAAAACAAAAGTGAGGTTGCAGTATAATTATGAAAAAAATTGGATTTGTTGATTATTATCTCAGCGAATGGCACGCTAATAACTATCCTACTTGGATAAATATGGCTAACGAGAAGCTTAGTACAGATTTTGTTCTTTCTTACGCATGGGCAGAAAAAGATATATCCCCTTTTGATAAAATTACTACAGATGAATGGTGCGAAAAATTCGGTGTGGTCAAATGTGATAGTATTGAAGAATTGTGTGAAAAAAGCGATTATATTCTTATTTTATCCCCCTCCAACCCCGAAACCCATCTTCGTTATGCTAAGGCAGTACTGCCGTTTAAAAAGCCAACATATATTGACAAAACCTTTGCGCCCGATTATGAAACTGCAAAACAAATTTTTCAAATTGCCAAACAATACAAAACACCTTTTTTCACAACCTCCGCTTTACGTTATGCTGAAGAATTGGAGTCACTTAAAGGGCTTAAAAATGCAATAATTACAGGCGGTGGTGGTAATTTTCATGAATATATGATTCACCCTATTGAAATTTTTGTTTCCCTTTTCTCTGACAGGGCAACAAGCGTAAAGGTTGAAACCATGGGGGCTAATAAAATTTGTCGTATTAAAACACTAAACGGTTATGAAGCAAGCATAATCTATTCTCCTCAATTCACCTTTTCGGTGACTGCTCAAATGGGAGAAGAAAAATTCTGTAAAAAGGAAGTAACATCAGAGTTTTTTCTTAATTTAATAGAGGAAATGATGACATTTTTTAAAACCGAAAAAGAGCCGTTTGATCCTATGGAAACACTCGAAGTAATGCGTATACGCGATGCTCTTATAAATGCAGAAAAAAACGATAATGTATGGTTGGAGATATAACTATGAAAATAGGTGTTATTACCGATTGCTTTAAACTGCCGCTTGATGAAAGTCTCAAGCTTGCAAGTGAGCTTGAATTCGACGGTGTGCAAATATATGCAACTACAGGAGAATTTAGCCCCGAAGCTTTAAATGATAAAAGAAAGCTTGAAATTAAAAATCTTCTAAAAAAATACAAACTTGAAATATCTGCCCTTTGCGGAGATATGGGTGGTTATGGATTCCAAATCGAAAAAGATAATCCCGAAAGAATAAGAAAAACAAAAGCAATTATTGATTTGGCAAGCGAATTTAACATATCTGTTATTACTACTCATATCGGTGTTATTCCATCTGATGAATGCCATCCGCGCTATAAGATTATGCTTGATGCAATAACTAAATGCGGCGAATATGCCTCTTCAAAAGGTGTAACCCTTGCTATTGAGACAGGTCCTGAAACAGCTAAAACACTTCTTGGATTTTTAAAGAAAACCAATGGCGGTGTAGGTGTAAATCTTGACCCCGCAAACTTTGTAATGGTTACAGGACAAGACCCTGTTGAAGCTGTAGAGCTTTTAAACGAATATATTGTTCATACCCATGCAAAAGACGGTATAATGCTAAAGTCTACTGACCCTGAAATAATTTATGACCATTTTGCCACAGGTGGAATTGAAGCGCTCAATATTGCAGACTACTTCCTTGAAACCCCTATTGGTCAGGGAAAGGTTGATTTTAAGGCATATATTTCGGCTTTGAAAAAATACGGCTATGATGGATACCTAACTATAGAACGTGAAACAGGCGAAAACCCAATAACCGATATAAAGTCAGCGAAAGAGATACTTGAAACCATAAAATAATTAAACGGTGCAACTTAAAATTCAAGTTGCACCGTATCTTTTTAAAAAGTAATTATTTTGCAAGCGGATGGAATTTTGCATATTTGCTTGCGTATTTTTCCTTTACAAACTTTGCATAAACTTGGGTTGAAGAAATATCACTATGACCAAGCATCTCTTTAATATCCTTTAGCTTTGCGCCGTTTTCAAGCAAGTGCGCTGCAAATGAATGACGTAGCGTTTGGGGTGTTATTTCCTTTTTTATACCCGCCTTATTGGCGTAATATTTTATAATCTTCCAAAAACCTTGGCGCGACATTGGAAGCCCTGAAAGGTTTGTAAACAAAAAACCGCTATCATTATCGCTTACAATAGCGCTTCTAACATTTTGTATATACTCGGTAAGCGATTTTACAGCTGCAGGATAAATCGGTACTATACGCTCTTTATCACCTCTTTTAAGGTGAAGTATGCCTATAGTAAGGTTGATATCATTAACCTTAACCGACAATAGCTCAGACACCTTTATACCTGTTGCGTAAAGTAGCTCAAGCATTGCCTTATCGCGAACACTTTTAAAATCGTCGCCGTCAGGTTGAGATAATAAAAGTACAATTTCATCCGCACCCAAAACGCCTAAATTGTGGGTTTTGGTTTTTTTAAGCTTAATAGTGTCAGTCGGGTTATCAAGGAGTTTGCCGCTTACTACCAAAAACTTAAAGAAAGCGCGCAAGGATGCCAAAATGCGAACCTTTGTAGCCTGCGATTTATTGAGTTTGGTTATGTAATTTTCTATAGTCTTAGTATCAATTTTTGCAAATTCATCATGGCAGTGTGCAATAAACTGCTTCACATCACGAATATACGCTTCCAGTGTGCTTGCCGAAGAATTTTTAGTCATAGTCAGATAGTTTTCAAACTCAGCCAAGCAGTCCATATTGCACCTCCTGTTTTACAAAGTAAAATGTTTTATAAGTCCTGAAGAAACTATTGCATCAATTAAAGCACACACAACTGTGCTAAGTGCTAGAATGAGATATTTTATTGTGTAATCCTTAAAATCTACAGATAAATTGATTGGCAAGGTTTTGGGTAATGTAAGGCTTGAAAATTTAATTGAAAAGCGAACCGATTCCCTTGAAGCCAGAATCAAAATTATTAAAAAAATAAGTGTTGGCGGTATTATAATAACCGCATTAAAAGCAATCCCTTTAAGTGAGTATGAAGAATAAAGAAAAGCAGTTATACTACCTTGCAACAGACCTTTAATAAATAACGCCGAAGGTACGGTAACAACCCCAAAAAGTGACGCGCCTAAAATAAAAAATATAAAAAGTGCCGACAAAAAAGCAAACATAGAATTTATAAATATAGTGCCAAAACTTTCACTTGTTCTTAAAAGAATATACTCTGCTATGTAGTCATTCGAATAACTTTTTAAAAACGAAAGGTTATTATGCGTGAAAATTCCAACAAAAAAACCTATTGTAAAAATTAAAGTTACCGTAAGTAAAAAAGAATTATTCTTTAAAAATTCAAATATTCCATAGCTTTTTATGCTAAGTACTCTACCCTTTTGCATTGTATCACTCACCTTTAAGAAATACTATGCATTTGTAGGACAAGATATGCCAAGCTACATATAGTGTTTATAAAACAGCCAAACAACCATATGAAGCGGTTGTGTTGTTATGTAAACTGATATTTAATAGAAAAAACAAAAAAATTTTATATTTACTATAATAAAAGCCTTATTTTTATAGTGGCAATATATTTATACTACAAAAAACTGATTATGTCAACTAAAAATTTACTACTTGAAATTATAATTTTACTGTGTTATAATGATTGTCAAACGTGGAAATAGTGTATATGTATACTGAAAGGAAGTAAAAAATGGCTATAGGATTTAGAAAAAGTCTGTTTGGCTTTAATCAAAACGATGTTGTTGATTATATAGAAAAAACACACAAAAAATTTAAAATGAAAGCTGATGAGCTTACAAACAAGCTTGAAGAAGCTAAAAAGAATTACGAAGCTCTAACAAAAGAAAAGAACGAAATTAGCGAAAAGCTTAACGAATTTACTAAAAAAGCGGACGAAATAGAAATGTTATCCGAAAAAATCGGTAAGTTATATTTAGTTTCACAGAGCAATGCTCAGGCGATTATAAGTAATGCCGAAGAAAACAGTGCAAAGTCACAGCAAGAAGTTGATAAAAATCTTTCTGCTATTGAAGAAGCGCATATTTCTTTAAACGCACTAAGAGAGAGCATAATTGAAACTTCTGACAACTTTATTAAAGAAGTTGACACACTACTCACTTCCCTTGCTACTACTCGCGAACAGATTAACGAGAATATTAAAGAATCTAATGAAGCTTTACAAAACTTCCATGAAGTTTATGAAAGCATTGTAACCGAATAAAAACACTAACGGTTCAGCTAACGCTGAACCGTTTTTCTAATAAAAGCTTATATAAATTTTTTATTTGCCTTTTTGTTAACACCTATTATTGCGCCTATCAGCGAAGATAAAAGTATAATCACAAACCTGAGCACAAAATGAATACTAACTGCACCCCGATTTACCAAAAGGGTGATTAAAGCGGTTAGAATGAATATAACAAGCGCTACTGCGCCACCTAATAAAATCCCCTTCTCCCCTTTGTAATTTCCCAAATAAAGCGATGAAGTAAAACCGCCTAAGCTTAATGAGAGTGTTGCTAAAAGCGGAGAAAGCTCGTATCCACCTTCTAATAAATATAGTGCAACCGCGAAAATAAATGCCGTAGTGAAAAAAGCAATAGTAAAAATTAACGTTGCTTTAATAATTGTCATATATCCTATTTTATTTTCACCCATAAAAATTCCCTCCCGAACACTAAAAGTGTATTCGGAAGGGAGTAAACTTATTACTACTTTTGAGCGGGTTGGTCGTGAACAGTCAAATTGGTCTGTAAAGCCCAACGAGCAACAGTCATTTTGCTACGGTCAACCTGAGATTCAATAACCATAGTGTCTTCTTTTAAAGAGATTACTCTTCCGTGGATACCACCGATAGTAATAACCTCATCACCTACTTGAAGATTTTCACGCATTAACTTTTCTTCTTTTTGTTTTTTCTTCTGGGGACGAATCATAAAGAAGTAAAGTGCACCGAAAATAAGGGCGTAAATAACAATCATCATAATCATTCCGCCACCGCCGCCTTGATTTGCGGCCGCATTATCAGCAAGAGTTAAAAATTGAAAATTCATTTTAATATTCCTCCAAAAATTTATCTTGTACATTATACCGCATTATTATAAAAAATGCAAGTATCAAGTTAAAATTCCACAATTAATTAAATATTTTATATTCTTTTAGAATAAATCTCTTCTTTTTCGCGTTTAAATTCCATAAAAGTACCATCATCTAAAGAATTTCGTATATCAACCATTAGGTGATTATAAAACCACAAATTATGCATAACCAAAAGCCTTTGTGAAAGCATTTCTTGGCTTTTAAGCAAATGACGTATGTATGCGCGACTGTATCTTTGACAAACAGGACAACCGCACTTTTCATCAATCGGGCGCATATCGTATTCGTACTTTTTGTTATTGATATTGATAATACCCTCGCTTGTAAATAAATGTCCGTGACGGGCATTACGGCTTGGCATTACGCAATCGAATAAGTCCACACCGCGTTCTACCGCATTTAGTATATTTGCGGGAGTACCTACACCCATTAAATATCTAATTTTATCCTTAGGCATAAAAGGCTCTACATGCTCAATAACATCGTACATAACTTGAGGCGGCTCGCCTACTGCCAAACCGCCAATAGCATAGCCGTCAAGGTTAAGCTCGGCAATTTCTTTCATATGGTTTATGCGCAAATCATTATAAGTACAGCCTTGGTTTATGCCAAAGAGCATTTGTTCTTTATTTATTGTGGTATCAAGTGAATTCAAACGCGCCATTTCAGCCTTACAGCGCTTAAGCCAACGGGTTGTGCGCTCACACGACTGCTTAGAATACGAATATTCAGCTGGGTTTTCAACGCATTCGTCAAATGCCATAGCAATTGTAGAGCCTAAATTAGACTGAATACGCATACTTTCTTCAGGCCCCATAAAAATACGCTTACCGTCAATATGCGAAGCAAAGGTCACGCCTTCTTCTTCAATTTTTCTGAGTGAAGAAAGCGAAAAAACCTGAAATCCGCCGCTATCGGTTAAAATAGGTCCGTCCCAAGTAGAAAAAGTATGAAGTCCGCCACACTGTTTTATTACCTCATCCCCCGGACGAATATGCAAATGGTATGTGTTAGATAGCATTACCTGACAACCAAGTGTTTTAAGGTCTTCTGCAGAAACTGCACCCTTTATAGCACCACAGGTTGCAACATTCATAAAAGCGGGTGTTTGTACTGTGCCCCGATTTGTTATAAACTCACCACGGCGAGCAGTTCCTTCTTGCTTTAATAATTTATACATCTTAACTCCTAATTTTCGTTTATT
The DNA here is from genome assembly GCA_017403265.1 of Clostridia bacterium. GTDB lineage: Bacteria > Bacillota > Clostridia > Oscillospirales > Acutalibacteraceae > UBA737. The sequence goes on along the minus strand of JAFQOJ010000014.1, from coordinate 4,181 downwards.
ATTCTTAAAATATCCTGTGGGCTTTCGGCAATATAATCAGCGCCTGCATTTTCATGCTCGTCTAAATTGCCGTAACCGTAAAGTACACCTATTGAGTGCAAATCATTTTCTTTGGCACCCTCAATATCGTGATGACGGTCACCTATCATAATAGCTTTTGTTTTATCGTTAATACCGCTTTGTTGGAGCGCTACGCGAATAACATCCGATTTATAATTTAAGCTACCGTCAAAGGTCGCGCCAATTATAAAATCAAAATATTTTAATAAATCGTACTGCTTAAGAACTATTTCTGCAAAGGGTTGCGGTTTTGAAGTGGCTAAAACAAGCGTCTTGCCCTGTTGCTTTAATGTTTTTATAAGGTCTTTAACACCATCATACAAAGAGTTTTGATAAATACCCTCTCTACGATAAAACTCGCGGTAATATTCTACTGCCTTAAGCGCCCTTTCATTAGAAAATGAATAGTTTTTCATAAAGGCATCCACAAGCGGTGGGCCTATAAAAGTATTTAGTACTGCTTGGTCGGTTTCTTTGATTCCAAACTTCTCTAATGCGTAAAGAACACCGTTTATAATGCCTTTTCCACTATCAGCAATTGTTCCATCTAAATCAAAAAGTATATACTTGTACATATTTTCACCAAACTATAAAATAATCATTGCATCGCCGAAGTTTACGGGATATGTGAGAAGAATTTTTATAATCCGTAGGCGTAGCCGACACCTTACTTCTTCACTATTACCTATTACTTCTTACTTGCTCATCCGCTATAGGATGAGCATCGCATCGCCAAAACTAAAGAAACGGTATTTTTCCAAGACCGCCTGTTTATAAGCATTCATTGTATTATCATATCCTGCAAAAGCCGATACTAACATTATGAGTGTACTCTCGGGTAAATGGAAGTTTGTAATAAGACCATCCATTATACCAAATTTATAACCTGGGTAAATAAAAATATTTGTATCATCAGTACATTCTTTAATTTTGCCAAACTTTTGCATAGCACTTTCAAGGGTGCGACAGCTTGTAGTACCTACACAAATTATTCTGCCACCGCTTTGCTTTGCCTCATTTATAATATCAGCAGTTTCTTGGGGAATAATATAGTGTTCGGAATGCATTTTATGTTCATCAATATTATTTACCTTAACAGGTCTGAATGTACCTAAGCCAACATGCAAGGTAACATACGCAATCTTTATACCCTTAGCCTTTAAATCTTCAAGCATTTCGCTTGTAAAGTGAAGTCCTGCAGTGGGTGCCGCCGCAGAGCCTAATTCTTTAGAATAAACCGTTTGGTAGCGCTCTTTATCTTCTAATTTTTCTTTTATATATGGCGGTAAAGGCATTTGCCCAACCTTGTCGAGAACTGAGTAAAATTCTCCCTTAGGGAAAAATTCTACTACGCGGTTTCCGTCGGGTAAAACATCACGAACAGTAGCTGATAATTCATCAGAAAACTTGAAATTATGCCCTGTTTTTGCCTTTTTACCTGGTCCTGCCAAGCATTCCCAAATATTTACACCCTTTTGCTTTAACAAAACAAATTCAACAATAGCACCTGTGTCTTCGCGTGTACCAAAAAGACGTGCAGGCAAAACCCTTGTGTTGTTAAGCACAAGGCAGTCGCCATCTCTCAAAAAGTTACTTAAATTGTCAAAACTCGTATGCTTGATTTCCCCTGTTTGCTTATCTAAATTCAAAAGGCGTGAAGTATTGCGAGGTTCAATCGGGGTTTGAGCAATAAGTTCAGGCGGTAAATCGTAAAAAAAGTCACTTGTTTTCATAAAAACTCCCATAAAAAATTGACAAACAATAAAAATAATGGTATCATAATTTAGTATGTATAGTATATATTATATTGTAAATTGCTTAATATAGCAAGCATATTTTACATCTTTGAAAGGATTGTTTAAAAATGAAAAAATTTAATGTAGGTATTATAGGTGCTACAGGTATGGTTGGTCAGCGTTTTGCGTTATTACTTGAAAACCATCCTTGGTTTAATGTTACTACTCTTGCCGCAAGCGCAAACTCTGCAGGCAAGTCTTATAAAGAAGCTGTTGGTAACCGTTGGGCTATGAAAAACCCAATGCCTGAAAAGTTTAGCGGTATGACAGTTTTAGATGCCGAAAAGGATATTGAAACAATCGTTTCTAATGTTGATTTTGTTTTCTGCGCTGTAAATATGAAGAAAGACGAAATCAAGGCTTTGGAAGAAACCTATGCTAAGCACGAATGCCCTGTTATCTCTAACAACTCGGCTCACCGCTTTACTCCCGATGTTCCTATGATTATTCCCGAAATAAATGCCGACCACGCAGAAATTATTAAATCTCAAAGAGAACGTCTTGGTACTAAGCGCGGTTTTATTGCGGTTAAATCCAACTGCTCACTTCAAAGCTATGTTCCTGCAATTTATCCGCTTGATAAATTTGGTGTAGATAAGGTTCTTGTTTGTACATATCAGGCAATTTCGGGCGCGGGCAAAACCTTTGAGCGTTGGCCCGAAATGATAGATAATGTTATCCCCTACATAGGTGGCGAGGAGGAAAAGAGCGAAAAAGAGCCGCTTAAGATTTGGGGCGAAATTAAAAACGGTGAAATCGTACCTTCGGAAAATCCCAAATTCACTGCGCAGTGCTTACGTGTTCCCGTATCTGACGGTCACATGGCTGCTGTTTATGTTAGCTTTAAAAATAAACCAAGTAAGGAAGAAATCATAGATACTTGGGCAAACTTTAAGGGAGAGCCACAGGATTTAGATTTACCGCTTGCACCAAAGCAGTTCCTTAATTACTTTACTGAAGATAATATGCCTCAAACAAAGTTAAATCGTGATCTTGAAAAAGGTATGGCAGTTTCGATTGGCCGTCTTAGAGAAGACAGTCAGTATGATTATAAGTTTGTTTGTCTTTCTCACAACACTTTAAGAGGTGCCGCAGGCGGTGCTGTATTACTTGCAGAATTACTTTGTGCTAAGGGCTATATTGACTAATTCTTAATTAGGAGTGATTGTATGAAAAATCGCATATTTGAAGGCTGTGCTACCGCACTAATAACCCCTATGCTTTCCGACGGAAAGGTTGATTTCCAAAGACTTGAAAAGCTTGTTGAATCCCAAATTAAAAGCGGTATTGACGCTTTGGTTATTTGCGGTACCACAGGTGAAAAATCAACTCTTCGTTATGACGAGCATTTAAAGGTGATTGAGGTTGCCGCTAAAGCTTGCAATAAGCGTGTTCCGATTATTGCAGGCACCGGTAGTAATGATACCGTATATTCGGTTGAGCTATGCCGCGATGCCGAGACTTTAGGCGCCGATGCTCTTTTAATGGTCACCCCTTATTACAATAAAACTTCTCAAAGAGGTCTTGTAAATCATTATAATTATATTGCAGACCGCGTAACAAAGCCTATTATTCTTTACAATGTACCTTCACGCACAGGTGTAAATATTAAACCCGAAACCTATAAAGAGCTTGCAAAGCACGAAAGAATTGTTGCTACTAAAGAAGCTTCGGGTGATATTTCACAAATAGCAGAAATTAAGTACCTTTGCGGTGATGATTTGGACATTTATTCGGGCAATGACGACCAAACCGTTCCTGTTTTGTCATTAGGTGGTATTGGTGTAATTTCGGTTGCATCAAATATAATACCTACCCAGATGAGCAAGCTTTGTCACGAATATTTAAATGGCAATACTGATGTAGCTCGCGAAATGCAGAATAAATATTTTGGTCTGTTAAAAGCGCTTTTCTACGACGTTAACCCCATTCCTGTAAAAACTGCGATGAATCTTATGGGACTCAGCGTCGGAGAATGCAGACCTCCCCTTTTCCCAATGGATAACAAAACCACCGAAGCTTTAAAGCAAAAGCTTATTGAATGTAATTTACTTTAGTATAAATTAAATGGATGTGAAAAAATGATAAAAGCAATATTAGTAGGCGCTTGCGGTAAGATGGGACTAAATGTTACCGCGCGTGCCAAAGAGGATGTTGATATTAAAATTGTTGCAGGTATTGATAAATACAATAGCGGTATGGAATACCCTATTTTTGCTTCTTTTAAAGAAATAAATACCGAAGCGGATGTTATTATTGATTTCTCTAATCCCCTATTGCTTGATGATTTATTAAAATATGCAATTGAAAAGAAATTGCCTGTGG
>JAFQOJ010000013.1 GCA_017403265.1 Clostridia bacterium | reverse complement strand
GGTTATGCCCTCTATTGTGGGGTCAAACTTTGCAATGGCCGATATAAGCTGCTCGACGTTCTGGTTGTGCTTTGCCAAAGCGGCGCGGTAACGCTCCTTATTGGCGCTAAACCACTCGCGGTTGTAATACTTTTTCGCGCTCTTTCAAAAAACATTTACTCACGTCAACAAGAGCTTTACAAGTATTTAAATTTAAAAAACAAAGTAAAATCAAGCATCAATTTACAAAAACAAAAACAGCAATACAGAAAAACTCATTTATATTTTAAATGCCGAAATTGCAAAGCAAACCTTAGAGTTCCAAAAGGCAAGGGAAAAATTGAAGTTACATGTCCAAAGTGCAAACACACTATGATTAAACATTCTTAAAAGGAGATTAATATATGTTAGAGCTAAAAAACATTAGCAAGGATTACCTTGCCGGCGAAAACACAGTACACGCACTTAAAAATGTTAGCCTAAACTTTAGAAAGAGTGATTTTGTTTCAATACTTGGACCGTCGGGCTGCGGTAAAACAACAATGCTTAATATTATAGGCGGTTTAGATAAATATTCAGACGGCGACCTTATTATTAATAACCGCTCAACAAAATTATATAAAGACAGGGATTGGGATTCTTACCGAAATCATTCGGTAGGCTTTGTTTTTCAAAGCTATAATTTAATTCCACACCAAACTGTTTTACAAAACGTTGAATTAGCTTTATCGCTTTCGGGTGTTTCAAAATCCGAAAGAAGAAAACGCGCAAAGCAGGCTTTAGAGCAGGTTGGACTTGGAAATCAGCTTTCTAAAAAGCCGGGTGAAATGTCGGGCGGTCAAATGCAGCGTGTTGCAATTGCCAGAGCTATTGTAAATAATCCTGATATTGTTTTAGCAGATGAACCTACAGGTGCTTTAGATACCGAAACCAGTATTCAGGTAATGAATATTTTAAAGGAGATTGCTAAAGACAGGCTTGTTATTATGGTTACCCATAATCCCGAGCTTGCAGAAAAGTATTCCACCCGTATTATTAAAATGTTAGATGGAGAAATTAAGGATGATTCAAATCCGTTAACCGAAGAGGAGTTAAAGGAAAATCTCGCCGAGGATACCACCTCAGCCCCGCCTGCCAAAAAGACTAAAAAGGAAAAGAAGCCTTCTATGTCCTTCGCTACTTCCTTTTCCCTTTCGCTTAAAAATCTTTTTACCAAAAAAGGCAGAACAATTCTTACTTCCTTTGCAGGCAGTATTGGTATTATTGGTATTGCTTTGATTTTTGCAGTATCACAAGGTATGACAACCTATATTAACACCGTTCAGGAAGATACCCTTTCTTCCTACCCGCTAACCCTTGAGGCGCAACACGTTGATATGGGCAGCCTGCTTCAAACCTTCATTGGTAAGGCCACCGCCGCTAAACCCCACGAAAATGATGCAGTTTACCAAAAGGCTATGTTTTACGATTTGGTTAATTCGCTTAATTCAATGGAAACCAACGAAAATGACCTTAAAGCCTTTAAAAAATATTTAGAGGATAAATTAGCCTCACTAGAGGAAGATGCCCCGCTTAAGGAAGCGATTAATGGTATTCAGTACACCTATAACACCGATTTACTTGTATACACCAAAAATGTTGACGGTGATATAATCCGTTCCGATTCGCAAGAGCTGTTACAAGAACTGCTAATTGAATATTTTGGTATGGATTTATCTTCTATGATGAATTTCAGCGAAAATGTTATGGGCTCACAGATGTCAAGCTTTGGTAACAGTAGCGCAGTTTTATGGCAGGAAATGCTTTCGGGCGAAAACGGCAAGCTTATTAACCCCTTGCTTGAAAAGCAATACGATGTTATTTACGGCTCCTGGCCCACTGAATACAACGAAATCGTTTTAGTTGTTGATGAAAACAACGAAGTAGATGATATGACCCTGTATGCATTGGGTCTTAAATCTAAAGAGGATATTGACGCTTTGGCAAATGCCGCTTTCAATAAAAGCTCTATTGAAGTCGAAACACAAAAATGGTCGTATGAAGAAATTTGCAGTATGAAATTCCGCACCATTTTTAATGCCGACTGCTACACCTATGATGAAAAAAATCAGGTTTATACCGACCTTAGAGAAACAAGCGCAGGTCTTAAATATCTTTATGATAACGGCGTTGATTTAAAGGTTTCAGGTATTGTTCGTCAAAATGAGGATGCCGTTTCCTCAATGCTTTCGGGCAAAATCGGCTACACAAATAAATTAACAGAATATATTATTAACAATTCTAAAACTATTGACGCAGTCAATGCTCAATTATCAAACCCATCTAAGGATATTTTCACAGGTCTTCCCTTTAAAGAAAACACAGGTAATTTAAGCGAAGAGAAAAAGGCAAGCGAGTTTAAATCTCATATTGAAAAGCTCACCACAAAAGAAAAAGCCGACACATATGTTAAGGTAATGTCTATACCCGACAAGGCTTTTCTTGATAAAACCGTTAATGATACCGTTAGCAAAACCTCTGATGCCGACATTGAAAAAACCTTAAAAACAGTTTTAATATCACAAATGGGTATGAGCGAAAAAGATGTTGAAGGCTATGTTTCTGCATTACCTAAAGAAGATGTTGCAGAAATGTTTAAAAACCTAATTGTTGAAAAGGTAAAAGCGGAATATGCAGCTTCGGTTACTAAACAGTTATCGGTTATGAATGAGCAACAGCTAGCTTTTGCTTTAGATAATTCTATCAAAGGCTTTACAACCGCTCAGCTTGCAACCTATTATGATGAAGTTTTAGAGTTTTCAAAATCCACCTATGAGGATAATCTTAAAGAGCTTGGCTATGTTGATTTAGATAACCCCGCCACAATTAATCTTTTTGCTTCATCCTTCGAAAACAAGGATGTTATTGAAGAAGAAATTAAGCTCTATAATGATAAGGTTAAAGAATTAGAAAAAATTACCTACACCGATTATGTTGGCATTATGATGTCATCAATCACCACTATTATTAATGCAATTACCTATGTGTTAATCGCATTTGTAGCAGTATCACTTGTAGTTTCTTCCATTATGATTGGCGTTATTACTCTTATTTCCGTTCAGGAAAGAACAAAAGAAATTGGTATTTTGCGCGCAATAGGCGCTTCAAAAAGAAACGTTTCAAGTATGTTTAACGCCGAAACGGTAATTATTGGCTTTGCATCGGGCGCTTTAGGCGTTTTAGTAACCTATTTGCTATGCATTCCTATAAATATGATTTTAACCTACTTTACAGGAATTGCTAATCTTAAAGCCTTCTTACCCATCCCCGTAGCAGTTGTTTTGGTATGTATAAGCGTTATTCTAACCCTCTTTGCAGGTATTATTCCATCCAGAAGTGCCGCTAAAAAGGACCCCGTTGTAGCACTTAGAACAGAATAATTTACAGGTTACTACAAAAAAGACTAGACTTTTTAAACTAAGTATTGTATAATATTATAGATATTTAGTTTTGAGGAGGATTTTAAACCTTATGAAAATTTTTAAAAAATTTGCCTCAGCCATTATGGTTGTATGTATGTTGCTTACACTTTGTGCCTGTCACGGCAAAAATGAAGTAGCACTTACAATTGAAGGTATGGATATTGCTTCTGCGCTTTATCTTAACGCCCTTGTTGATGCTGATGCTAATGCTAAACAAACTGTTGATGAACAACTTGCAAAAGAAGATTCAGAATCAAGCGAAGCAACCGATTATTACACACAACAAATCAACGGCGTTAATTTTGTGGATTACGTAAAAGAAAAAACTATTGAGCGTTGTAAGGAATATGTTTTCTTCCAAAAATTAGCTGATGAAGGAACCATTAAGTTAACCGATGAGCAATTGAGAGGTGTGCAGGCAGCTGCTTCTCAATATTGGAGCGATTACGGTTATGCATACCTTTATGCTGCAAACGGTGTTTCATACGAAACATATGAAAAAGCTTTCACCTACTCCTATTATTCAAACGAATATTTTGAGTATCTTTACGGCAAAGATGGCGAAAAAGAAGTTTCTGAAAACACTCTTAAAGATTCATTCCTTGAAAACTACACATTAGTTTATGCGCTTTCTGCTTCCTATGAAGAAAATGCTACCGATGACAAAAAGCAAGAATTAAAAACTAAGCTTGAAGGTTATGAAAAAAGACTTAAAAACGGTGAAGATTTTGAAAAAATCTATATGGAGCACAATGGTCTTAAAGAAGAGGATCACAAACACGAAGAAACCGAAGATGGTCCTAAGGATCAACACGCTACTGTTTTAGCAGATAAAAATTCCAAATCCAGCTATGCTCACACCGATTTTGATGAACTTTATGAAATGAAGGTTGGCGAAACCATCATCATTGAAAATGAAGAAAAAACCGGATTAACCTTATACGTAAGATTAGATATCAATAGCGATACCTACTATTTTGAACAACTTAAATCTGAAGTTCTTTATCTCTTAAAGAATGAAGAATATCAAGATTTTGTTACCGAAAAAACCAAGAATTATGCTGTAGATAAGAACAACTTTGCTATTAATCGCTTTGATGTTGAAGATATTGATTATTCAGTATTGGAAAGCGCATACGCAGCACAACAAAACTATCAATAACATAAAGTCAGCCAAGTGTCCTTAACGGATACTTGGCTGTTTTTTGCGTTTAATGGTGTTAGCTCTACCCTTTTAATTAACATCCACTATTTGCACGCCTCTGTAATATGCAGATATTATTTCCTTATAATCGGAGCCTTGTTTTGCCATATAATTTGCTCCGAACTGGCTCATTCCAACGCCGTGCCCATATCCGCTAACGGTAAAAATAAGGTTGTTTTCCTTTAACACCAAATCAAATGCCGCAGACCTTAATTCAAAGGCTTCTCTGATTTGGGCGCCCGTAAAGCTTTTGCCGCACAGGGTAATGTTAAGCACGGTGCCGGATTGACTTTTTTTGCTTTCGCCAATAATCTGCTCAACTTCTTTTGCGTTAGCGGCACCAATTTCGGTAAGCTTTGTTAAAAACTCTTCCTTAGCAACCGTAACCTCACTGTAAAATTCGCCGCAAAGTAAATCAGCAACACTGTTTTCGCTTTGTAAATAAGGGTAATCGGTTCCCCACACATTTTTAGCGGTTTCTGTTTTACCTGCTGAAATGGCGTGATAAGCCGCTAAAATTGGCTGAGAGTTATGCACAATTAATTGATTTATAACGGCATCTACCGCCGATTTAAGCTTATTTTGATTTTCCTCAAATTTATCACCCCATTTTGCTTTTCGCCCTGCTTCATCTAAATAGGCTTGGTCTAGCGTGGGGTCATTTGTCAAATCATAATCACCGCTTTCGCTGTTTTGCAAGTGCTTTCGGTAGGCGTAGGTATAAGCCGCTAAAGCTTGAGCTTTTAACGCCTCTATGTTATTTTCTATTGACATTTCTGCCGCCACTACGCCTAAAACATATTCATTCTTTTTTAAGGTTACAGTTTTTTCCTCTTCACATAAATATAGCTTTATTTCGCTTAAGTTTTTAAGCCTTAAATTACTTGTATCCTCTTTTTCTCCCAAATTGCTTGTCCCATTTTCACTTGAAGCTTTTGAAGTGTCCTTTTCGGATTTTTCGGTTGCCAAAAGAGGCAGTATTAAAAATGACATTGTTAAAACCAAAACTATTATTAAATACATATTTTTCATAAAAATCCCCCGTTTTAATATTCTAATAATTACTATGCTAAATTTCAAAAAATATTACTTTTTTTCGGTTGACTATTCATATAAATCATAGTAAAATAAAGATATATAATTTATGAGGTGATTTTATGGCAATTGTTAAACCTTTTAAAGGTCTCAGATTTCAAAATTCTGCGGGAGCTATTAATGAATTAGTGTGTCCGCCTTATGATATTATCAGCGAAGAAGAAAGAAAAGAGTTTTTAGCAACAAACGAGCATAATGTTATTCGTTTAGAACTACCTAAAGAAGGCGAAAATGTTTATAAAAAAGCCGGCGAGGTTCTTGAAAATTGGCTTGAAAATAACATTGTTGCAACCGAAGCGGAAGATAAATTTTATATTTATGAAGAAGAATTCGTTGTTGATGGTATTCAAAAAAGCTTTAAAGGCGTTATAGCAAGGGTTAAGCTTACTGATTTTAACGAAGGTGTTGTTATTCCTCACGAAAATACACTTTCTGCCGCTAAAGAGGATAGATTTAACCTTATGTGTGCAACAGGATGCAATTTCAGTCAGGTTTATTGCTTGTTTGAGGATAAAAACAAAGCCATTACCGATGTTATTAACACGGTAGACGGCACCAAAGCTATTAATGAATTTACCGATAAAGAAAAAGTAACTCACCGCTTGTGGACTCTTAATGCTGATTGCGGTTTAACCGAGCTTTTTAATGACAAATGCTTATATATCGCAGATGGTCATCACCGCTATGAAACCGCTCTTCGCTTTAGACAGTTTGAGCGTGATAACGGTGCCGCACCTGATGCCGCAAGTGAATATGTTATGATGATGCTTGTTCCTATGGAAAGTGACGGTCTTGTGGTATTCCCTACCCACAGAATTGTTCATTCTCTTGAAAATTTTGATGGCAGAAAAATGTTATTTGATGCCAGAGATTATTTCCACGTTGGTGAAATGCCATCATACGCAAGATTGGAAACCAATTTAAAGGAACAGTATGATTTAGATAGAATTTCGTTTGGCGCTTATGTGAATGGCAGATTTTATCTTTTAACCTTAAAATCCACACCTACCTTAGAAGAATTATTACCCGAGCTTCACGAAGCCTTAAGAACGCTTGATGTTTCTATTCTTCATAGCCTTATTTTAGAAAAGCTTATGGGTATTGATAAAGAAAATATGGCTAAACAAATAAACCTAAAATATACCCGTGATGCTAATGAGGCAGTTGAAGCAGTTAATGGAGGCGCTAATTGCGCATTCTTCCTTAATCCTACCAGAGTTGAACAGATTGCGGCAGTAGGAAGTGCAGGTCAAAAGATGCCTCAAAAATCAACATACTTTTATCCAAAGCTTATTACAGGCTTAGTTATGAATAAAATTAAATAGTGTTTAAAAGGAGAAAAAATTATGTCGATTTTAGTTACAGGCGGTGCAGGCTATATTGGTAGCCACACCTTAATCGCTCTTACACAGGCAGGTTTTGAACCCGTTGTTATTGATAATCTTTCTAACAGCAAAAGGGAGTCCTTAACGAGGGTTGAAAAAATCACAGGTAAAAAGATTAAATTCTATGAAAATGATGTTAGAGATGCTGCCGCTCTTAACACAATTTTTAAAGAAAACAACATTGAAGCCGTTATTCACTTTGCAGGCCTTAAAGCCGTTGGAGAATCAGTTGCAAAACCAATGGAATATTATGACAACAACCTTACAAGCACCTTTGTTTTAATTAACACTATGCGTGAATTTGGCGTTAAGAAGATTGTTTTTTCAAGCTCGGCTACAGTTTACGGTGTTGCAAAAACAATGCCGCTTACCGAAGATATGCCTCTTGGCGCTATTAATCCATACGGCAGAACCAAGTTGTTTATTGAAGAAATCTTAAGAGACCTTTTTGTTAGCGATAACAGTTGGGCTATTACACTTCTTCGATACTTCAACCCCATTGGAGCACACGAAAGCGGCACCATTGGCGAAGATCCAAAAGGAATTCCCAACAACCTTATGCCATATATTTCACAGGTTGCAGTTGGTAAGCTTGAAAAGCTTCATGTTTTTGGCAACGACTATAACACCGTAGATGGCACAGGCGTACGCGATTACATTCACGTAGTTGATTTAGCTGCAGGCCACGTTAAGGCGGTTGAGTGGGTTTTGAAAAACGAAGGCTGCGAAGCAATTAACCTTGGTACAGGAAACGGCACTAGCGTATTACAGCTTAAGGATGCTTTTGTTAAGGCATCAGGTGCTGATGTCCCGTTTGTTATTGACCCAAGACGCCCCGGTGACCCCGATGAAGTTTATGCAAATGCACAAAAAGCAAAGGACCTTTTAAATTGGGAAGCTAAATTATCAATAGATAAAATGTGCGAAGACAGTTGGCGTTGGCAAAAAAACAACCCCAACGGTTATGACGATTAATTAAAATACATAAGGTTCCTTTCTAATTGTTGGGGCCAAAAATTATTATCAAACTTTTGAATGTATCAATTAAAGCGGAACGGGCTCGACCGTTCCGCTTTAATTTAACACTAGGGTGAAGACCCTTTCTTGCGCTACATAATTAATATTTATAGCCTATAATCTGAAATTATTTGACTTAAACCCCAACATTTGAAAAAAGAACCTAAAAAAGAAGTTTAAAATGAAGTTAAAAAACTCCGAACTGTTTGTAACGGTTCGGAGTTTAAACATTAACTATTTAATACTACTTCTTTGCTTCTTTTAAAGCTTTTCTTGCATCTGCATATTTTTTCCAAGAATACCAAAGTGGGCTGGAGAGGCAAACAGAAGTGATACAACCGGAAAGAATACCAACAGCCATAGGAATTGCAAAGCTACGGAGAGTTGAAAGACCAAAGAACTCAGCTACAACTACAATTGCGATAATTGCAAGGAAGGTAGCAACCGTGGTTTTAATTGTTCTACCAAGTGATTGTTTAACACTGGTGTTAATAAGCTCTTTGAGCTCCATTTCAGGATAGAATTTGTTATTTTCACGAATACGGTCATAAACAACGATAGTATCGTTAAGTGAATAACCAAGAGTGGTAAGAATAACTGACATAAAGTTGGAGTCAATCTCTAAACGGAAGAAAATACTTGCGGCAAAAGCCATAAAGCAGTCAAGGAAAAGGGCGAGCAGAGCAAACATACCTGCCGAAACACCGCCGATTTTACGGAAACGAACACCAACATAAGCAACAACTAAAATACCTGCAAGCAAAACTGCTACTAAGCATTTAAGGAAGAAGTTACTTGCAATAGTACCGCTTACTGTGTTAGAACCAATGTTTGTAATTTTGTTATCGGCAAAGGTTTTTGCAAGTTTAGCGGATACAGAGCTTGCAATAGCGCTTGGAACAGAAACGGTAAGAGTTTTAGTTCCAACGTCCTGACTAACGGTTATACCGGTAAGACCAAGAGCTTCTTCAAGCTTTTTGGTAACGGTATTAGTTTCTTTAATGCTACCCTCAAAGCTAAATAAAACGTTGTTATCATCAGTATTAGCATCTGCCTTAGCAGCAACTTTATTACTTGCTAAGTTACTGTTAAGAACTTTTAAAATTTCTGCTTTAGTGGTATCGGTAACAGAAGCCTTTACACTGGGCAAGGTAATAACTAAAGATTTTTCGCCAGTAGCAAAGTTAGTATTTTCAGAAACTGCAACCGATTGGCCAACGGCTTCGTTAACTGCGGTTTCAACCTTTTCAAGGTCAAGGCTGCCTTCAAAGCTGTAGTTTAAAACGGTACCGCCCTTGAAGTCAATGCTAAGGTTTGCGCCAAAAACAGTAAGAACAACAATTGCTGCTACAATTATTACTGCATAAATTGAAAGCCAAATTTTGCGGTTTTTAATAAAGTCGAAGGTTTTATTATTTTGCATTTTTAGCACCTCCATACAACCAAGGTTTACGTAAGAATTTAAATCTAGAGATGCTTCTTAGCATAGCACGTGAGAAGTAAACACCCATAATCATATTGAATATAACACCAATGAGAAGGGTATAACCGAAGGAATAAATAGAGCCTGTTACGGAAGAACCGAAGAATTGCATTACGGGGTAGAAGAGTTTACCCATAACGGTATCGGTAGTACCGAATGCACCCATCATAATAGCGGAAACAATAAATACTGTTACGTTACCGTCTAAAACTGCGTTAAAGCTGTTTTCAAAACCGGCTGAAATAGCGCCGTCAATTGTTTTGCCTTTTCTGAATTCTTCACGAATACGCTCAGATGCAATAACGTTAGCGTCAACACCCATACCGATTGAAAGAATAATACCTGCAATACCTGGGATAGTAAGCGTAACACCTGTTACACCGTCAAAGAAGCCGGATGAGCAAGCGAGCATACCTGCAACCTGACCCAAAAGTGCAATAGAGGTTACAACACCGGGGAGGCGGAACATTAAAATCATAACAATGCAGATTACAATGAAAGCCGCAATACCTGCAATAGTCATAACGTTAAGTGCCTGAGTACCAAGGGTAGGACTGATAATTTGTAATTTGTTATCATCAGCCTTTAAGGAGAAAGGAATAGAACCTGCGTTAATGATTGATGCAAGCTCATTAACGTAATCTGCAGTAAATACAGAAGCATCACCATTGATAATTGCCTTACCGTTTGTAATGGCCTCATCAACTGTAGGTGCGCAAATGTAACTGTCACTTCCCTCAAGCCAAATAGAAATTACACCCTTAGGACTTGTTTTAGAAAGCTTGCTGGTAGCTGCAGCAAATTTAGAAGCACCTGTTTTAGTAAGCTCTAACTGAACTATGTAGCCGTCATTTTTACGGTCATAACCGGGAGATGCACTTGCAATATCATTTGCACCCTGAAGAACGATGTTTGATTTATCAGAAGCGGGAGCTTCGCTACCCTCGCAGAAGGTGAGAACTGCGGTGTTGCCTAATTCCTTAACTGCGGCGGTGGGATCAAAGTTTTCATCACCCGACTGCCAAGGAAATCTAACGATTACCTGTTTGTTGTTAAGGTCGGTACGAACTTCGCTTTCTGTAATACCTTTTGCAAGAAGTCTGGCTTCCATAACCTCTTTAATGGAATCCATATCTGCCTGAGTGATTTCATCAAGCTTTATGTCGGAGTTGGCATCCAAATTTGGCTCGAAGATAGCTTCAACACCACCGCGAATGTCAATACCCCAAGTAATGTCTTCAGCGCCTTTAACGTAAACTGTTCTATTATCGCCGTAGTAGTTGTCAACACCAAAGAACGCTGTGTAAGCAAACACAAGAATAAGTATTGCAACAACGAAAAAGGTCAGTTTTTTAGCGCCTTTTGTTTTGCGTTTCCTTTTCATGGAAAATCCTCCAACTGTTTTTTAGTGGCATATATTTTTATTTAAATACGAAGTACTTGTTAAATAAAAAATACATTAAGCCTAATAAAATTATTATACATTTTTATTCATTAAAAGTCAATGTTTTTTGGTCAATTTAGCGCAAAATTTACAAAATTAAATTTATTCCGCTAAAACCTTCTCAATAACCGCAATTTTAGCGCAGATAGTTAATAGCTCTGCCGCAAGTTCAAGCTCTTTAACGTCAGGGTAAGATGGAGCAATTCGCAAATTGCTATCCTTAGGGTCCTTGCCATATGGAAAGGTAGCTCCGGCGCCCGTAAGAACCAAACCTGCCTCCTTACAAAGGGTGTGAGTTCTTTTTGCGCAGCCTTCGGGTAAATCAAGGCTTATAAAGTAGCCTCCCTTTGGCTTTGTCCAGCTTGCAATATCAAGACCGCCAAACTCTTTTTCAAAAAGCTTTAATACAATCTCAAACTTTGGTCTTAAAATCTCTGCAAATTTTTTCATATGCTCATTAACATCGTTAAGAGTTTTAAAAATCGCAGCGTGTCGAATTTGATTCATTTTATCATAGCCGATGGTCTGAATTGATAAACGCTTTTTGATTTTTGCAATGTCATCGGGTCCTGCCGCTTGAGCTGCTATACCCGCGCCTGGGAAGGATATTTTAGAAGTAGAGGTGAACTGAATAACAAGATTTTCATTACCGTGCTTTAAACATTCCTCATAAATATTTAAAAGTGTGTCACCATCTTCATATAATTCATGAACAACATACGCGTTATCCCAAAAAACACGGAAATCGTTTGCGGCGGGTTTTAAAGCGGCAATTCGGCGTACTGTTTCATCAGAATAGGTAGTGCCTGTTGGGTTAGAGTATTTAGGAACACACCACATACCCTTTACTGCAGGGTCTTTAACAAGCTCCTCAATTATATCCATATCGGGGCCGTTTGATGTGTTGGGTACAGTAATCATTTCAATGCCAAAATACTCGCAAATACTAAAATGCCTGTCATAACCGGGGGCAGGGCATAAGAATTTTACACTGCCTTGCTTGCTCCAAGGCTCTGAGCCAAAGCCGTGAGACATACCCTGAGCAACAGTATCAAACATCATATTAAGTGAAGAGTTGCCGCCAACTATTATTAAGGAGTCATCAACACCTAAAATTTCTGCAAAAAGCCTTTTTGCTTCGGGAATACCGTCTAAAACACCGTAGTTTCTGCAATCAAAACCGTTTTCTGCTTTATAAATCATATTGTTTGTTTTTGCATTAAAAACATCTGAAGCAATATCCAATTGTGTAGGACCGGGTTTTCCTCTTGACATATCAAGCGAGATTTCACGCTCCTTAAAGGAATTGTAACGTGATTTTAGCTTGTTAAGTTCGTTTTCAAGTTCTGTTTTACCTAATGATTTGTAGTACATTAAAACTCCTCCAAAGAAATTTGAAAAACATTTAAATTATATTATATTACATTATTTTGTATTTATCAAGTAAAAAATGTTAAAAAAATCAAAAAAATATAGTTGACAAATTAGATTTAGTGTGGTACTATAATAACACTTTAGCGTGGTAAAACGCTAAAACGAATTTTTGGAGGTTATAAAAATGAAAAAAGCTTTATCCTTATTATTAAGCATTGCTTTAGTGCTTACCTTAGCATGTACTTTTGTAGGCTGTTCTGCAGATAACACTCTTACTTGCGGTGTTACAATTTTTGAAAATATGAACGAAAAAGATGAAAACGGTAACTGGACCGGTTTTGAAACCGAGTTTGCTCAGGAAGTTGGTAAGCTTATTGGTATGGATGTTGTCTTCCAAGAGATTGATTGGGGCCAGAAGTATAACGAATTAAACTCAGGCGCAATTGACTGTATTTGGAACGGTTTTACCGCTAACTCTGAAGATGATGGCGTTAAGAGAAGCGAATTAGTAGATTTTTCTTATGGTTATATGCTTAATCAACAGTGTATTGTTGTTAAGAAGTCTGCCCTTGAAAGCTTTAAATCGGAAGCTGACCTTAAGGGCAAAAAGGCTTGCGTTGAAGCAGGCAGCGCCGGCGCATCATATGCCGAAAGCGTAACCGATAAAGAAAACATATTCGCTCCTGCCGCTCAGATTAACACCTTTACTGAGGTTAAATCAGGCGCAGTTGATTTCGCAGTTGTTGATATTCTTCTTGCAAAGAACATTTGTGGCAAGGGCGACTACACCGACCTTGCTATTGTAGAGGCAATTGAGTTAGAGTCTGAAATTTATGCAGTTGGCTTCAAGAAGGGCAGTGAGCTTACCGCAAAGGTAAACGAGGCTATTAAAACCCTTAATGATAATGGAAAGCTTATGGAGCTTGCTAAAAAGTACGGTTTTGAGAACGTTCTTAAGGTAAGCGAGACTATTGAATAATATAAACATAAATTAAGGAAAATAATAATGGGATTTTGGGAAGTAACTTTAAGCTTGCTTGACGGATTAAAGTACACCTGCCTAATATTTGCGCTAACACTTGTGTTAGCGCTTCCTTTAGGTTTGGTGATTTCTTTTGGTTCTATGTCAAAATTCAAGCCACTAGCTTATGTAATTAAAACGTTCGTTTGGATAATTCGCGGAGTTCCGCTTATGCTTCAGGTAATCATTTTCTTTTATGTACCGGGCTTTCTTTTCGGAACACCGATTCTTTCAAGATTTGCTTCAGTAATAGCGGCTTTTGTAATTAATTATGCCTGTTATTTTTCTGAGATTTATCGCGGCGGTATTGAAAGTATACCGCGCGGTCAGTATGAGGCAGGTCAGGTTTTGGGTATGACCAAAAGTCAGGTGTTTTTTAAGGTTGTTCTTATGCAGGTTGTAAAACGCATTTTGGCGCCGATGTCAAACGAGGTTATAACCCTTGTTAAGGACACCGCCCTTGCAAGAGTTATTATGATTGTTGAGGTTATTCAGGCGGCGCAAAACTTCGCAGGCTACGGCTTAATGTGGCCTTTGTTCTATACCGCAGTTTTCTACTTGGCATTTGTTGGACTACTTACGCTTTTATTCGGATTTTTCGAAAAGAAGCTCGATTATTATAAAATATAATTCGGGAAAGGAAGCTTTTTATGGCAATATTTGAAGTAAAAAATATTAAAAAAAGCTTCGGAAAAACCGAAGTTTTAAAAAACGTAAGTTTTGAAATTGAGCAGGGTGAGGTTTTGTGCATACTTGGTTCAAGCGGTAGCGGAAAAACCACACTTTTGCGTTGTATAAATTTTTTAGAAATCCCTGATAACGGTCAGTTTATTTTAAATGATAAGCTGCTTTTTGATGCATCTGAAAACGTAACAAGAACCGATGAGGAAATCCGTCAAAACCGACTTCATTTTGGACTTGTTTTTCAGCAGTTTAATCTATTTCCACAATATAATGTTTTAGAAAATGTTACATTGGCGCCAACCCTACTTAAAAAGGGTACGCCAGAAGAGATAGACCGAAACGCACGAAATATTATTGAGTCTGTTGGACTTAGCGATAGGATAGAGCATTACCCTTGTCAGCTTTCGGGCGGTCAGCAGCAACGTGTTGCAATAGCAAGAGCTTTGGCTTTAAAGCCTGATATTCTCTGCTTTGATGAACCTACAAGCGCTCTTGACCCCGAGCTTACGGGTGAGGTTCTAAAGGTTATTAAGGAGCTTAAAACCAAAAACACAACTATGATTGTTGTAACTCACGAAATTGAGTTTGCAAAAGAGGTTGCAGATAAGGTAATATTTATGGCAGACGGTGTTATTGTTGAGTCAGGAACTGCCGAAGAGGTTATTGTTAATCCAAAAAATGAGCGTACTCAAGCGTTCCTTTCAAGATTTAATACTATGTAATAAATTAAAGGGGATGTAAAAAAACTCAATACAGCTAAAAGCCCCTAAAAATAAGAAATTTGATTAAAAATTAACGAGGAAGAAGTGAATTTTTTCACTTCTTCCTCGTTTTTTAAGTTTCATCCTATGATTTGAACTATAAATTGTAGTTTGAAACGCAGGATATGTGGGTTAAATGAAATCCCACCACCGCAAGCGGTCCCCCTCCCTTTAACAAGGGAGGCATATTTTGTGACACCTTAAAATAGGTGCAAACCCGTATAAATAGCGGATTTTATCCTTTGTACAAACAATGAAATTTGCTGAAATTGATGCGCC
>JAFQOJ010000012.1 GCA_017403265.1 Clostridia bacterium | reverse complement strand
GTTGCTCGTTTTGAACCAACAAATATGGATGGTCTTAAAGAAAAAATCAAGGAATGCCTTTAACAGATGATTAATATAACGGAAATAAAATAAGCACCCTTGGGGCACCCTCCGTAAGGAAGGTGCCCCAATGGGTGGCTCTTGTATCTAAACTGAATAATTGGTTTCGTTAAGCGGTGTAGCCATTGGCTATGCCGTTTTTTTGTTACACATCTTTTCAAAGTGTGTAACCCACTATGACACTTTCTCAGATACTCTGAGCAAAGCTGTTAGCGGGCTCTTTGATGGTGGTCTTACTAAGTTGTCAAATATGACTGTATGATTTTTAACCTGTTTTTTGCGCTACGTCAAAAAAGACAACAAAAGTTGTCTAATATGACTACCATTTCTTAAAATGATGTGTTATAATGTAGAAAAAGGGGGCTGAGACTGTGAATGATTTAAAGAAAAACATCGACCATTATATGAATTTAAAGGGAATAAAAATGTATAGTCATTTGTTGGTGGATATTGCACACGAATTAGGTATTAAAGGCCAAGATGCATATGAATTTGCAAATAGAGAAAAATCTAATTTTTCAAAAATGTTAAAGGGTGAGCGTCCACTTAAATATGAATTTATTATTCCTTTAGAAAAAATATTTGGTGTGTCATTGGCACGATTAATGGATAAAAACGCATATAAACTACCTGTAGAAAAAGAAAACGTGCCATTTAACAAAGGGTTTAGATATTACGCGTATTTAGACGATCCGCAATTATACAAAAATGAATTTGATCTGTTGCTGGCATGCGACGGAAAACCTATCATTACTCAAACAGATGAATTTGGCAAAACCTTTCTTGACTATGTTGTTGAATACCATTCGGTCAATGGAGTGAGATATCTTTATGAAGAGTATGGAATAAAATTAAAAATATTTCATAACCAATTTGAATTCAGAAAAGACAAGGGAATAACTTGGGTTAATTTTGAAAATAGTGTAGAATTCGCACGTCTTGTAGCGAGTATGAACGATGTTGAATTGTTTAATAGTATCTATGATTCCTATTATATGTTTTTTGCTTGCGGTTACTATGATGTTGGTAGTTGTATTTTCGCCAACAATGATTTTTTAGAATTAATATTAGATAATAATGAAATATTCAATTCAATATTTGAAGAAAAACAATATGTATTTAAATTAAGTAATTTTGCTAAAAGAGAAAAACAGATCGAGTCAATTACTTATAATTCAATCAATCCGATAATAAATAACTGTTTAAGTTATGCATTAAAAAATTTAGATAAATATAAACAACAAGCAATAGAAATATTAAAATTTGGAATCGACTACAACCGAAAGAAAGCTACCAACATAGATTTTAGTAATTATTATATTTGTAATGAGCTTGGTGCTTTAAGAAACTTCAAAGATGAAGATTTTTATGAATTGATTATTTTGGCTGATGTAGAAACAAGTGACCCTGAAATAAAAGCATTAATTTCTCAATTGCCACGTTTTAATAAATACTAAAGGAGGAAAATTATGGGTAAACATTTTTTTGATTATGAGGACGGCGATTTTGCTTATTCTATATCTGACAATATGGCAATAGATTCTGATGGGGATTTATTGATGAGAATGGGAGATAATATGGCAATGGATTTGGATTCGGGCGAATTGCATATTATATCCGGTTGGCCTAACGAAGACGATGACAACTAAAATAACGGCGGTAGGAAGGTTAAAAACCTCTCTGCCGCCGTTATGATTAATTACAAAGCCGAAAGGAGAAGTGTCTCCTTTTAGGGTCTTTTTTGCTTTTTGTTCAGTTAATTAAACAATACAAACCAATACAAACCTTGGGCGAAATAATAACGCTCGTTATAATTCGCAAAAAAGAAAGACACTCGGTCGGGTTAAAATCAACCTGACTGAATGTCTTAATTTCTCGTTAAAACAGTCTAGGACTGTTAGTCGGCTACGTAAGGAAGTAAAGCAACCTGACGAGCTCTCTTAATAGCGGTGGTGAGTGCTCTTTGGTGCTTAGCACAGGTGCCAGTTACGCGGCGGGGGAGAATTTTAGCTCTCTCAGACACGAACTTGCGAAGACGTGCTACGTCCTTATAATCAATAAACTCAACTCTGTCAACGCAGAAGTGACAAACCTTTTTACGGCTTTTTCTGCGTGCTGGTCTTTCGTTCTTTTCCATTGCAGAAGTCATTCCTTTCTGAATAATAGGTAGATTTAGATGAATTTTTACCCTAAATTAAAATGGTAAATCTTCATCAACGTCATCAATAGATGTGAAATCGCCTACGCCTGCGTTTGAAAAGCTGGCGGGAGTTGCGGCAGGTACAGCTACGGGGGCTGAGTCATTATCGCGTCTTGCGAAATCGGCAAACTGAACATCATCAGCTACAACCTCAAAGGCAGTGCGATTGTTACCGTCTTTATCCTGATATCTACGGGTCTGAATAGAACCGCGGATGGCGATCATTTGACCTTTTTTGAAGTATTTAGAAACAAATTCAGCGCTAGAACGCCAAGTAACAATATTTATAAAATCTGACTGACGTTCTTCACCGGATTTAAAACGGCGCTCAACAGCGATAGAAAAGCTGCACACGCTAATTCCGTTAGCAGTTGTTTTGAGCTCTGGGTCTTGAGTAAGTCTGCCTGATAAAACAACAACGTTAAGCATAATTTTGCTCCTTTCTTACTTTCTGATGGTCATAACGCGAAGAACACCTTCGGTGATCTTAGCTACACGCTCAAGCTCGGTTGGGAACTCGGTATTAGCTTCGAAGTTGTAAATAACGTAGTAGCCTTCAGCTTCATCATCAATAAGATAAGCCAAGCGGCGTTTACCCCATTCGTCAACACCTTCAACAGTACCGTTAGCCTCAATCAAAGCCTTGAACTTTTCTACCATTGCTGCAATGGCGGCTTCGTCCTTATTCAAAACAGAGAAAATAAGGACTGCTTCGTACTTATTGTTCATTTTGTTGCACCTCCTTTTGGACTTGTGGCCCTGTCACCTGACAGAGCAAGGAGCTATTATTTTAATAGCCTTGTTATTATATCAGTTTAAAAAATAAAAGTCAAGGAAAAACTTAAATTCTCGGCACATAAAACAAATATTTATAACATATACTGTCATAAAGGGTGCCACAGAGGTCTGTTATGTGGTAAACTGCACAAAAAACACACCCAAAATTGCACGTAAAAACCCTTGACAAAAAACACTTTAGTAGTTATAATGAGTGTATTATGTTCATTTATAAAGTCGGAAAGAAATCCGGCTTTCTGTTTTGTATGAACCAATTGAAAGGAATTTATTAGTTATGGCTAAAATTTACAAGTTCACCCAGGAAGGCCTTAAAAAACTTCAAGACGAGCTGGAAAACTTAAAAACCAACGGCAGAAAGGATATTGCCGAGCGTATTAAGGTAGCTCGCGGATATGGTGACCTTTCAGAAAACAGCGAATATGATGACGCTAAAAATGAGCAGGCTAAAATTGAAGCTCGTATTGTAGAGCTTGAGGTAATG
This sequence comes from Clostridia bacterium, assembly GCA_017403265.1. GTDB lineage: Bacteria > Bacillota > Clostridia > Oscillospirales > Acutalibacteraceae > UBA737. The sequence continues at coordinate 3,758 of JAFQOJ010000012.1, read as the reverse complement.
CTTAAAAACCACGAAATCATTTCAGAGGACGATATTGCTCTTGATAAAGTAGCAATCGGCGTAAAGGTAACAGTATTTGATACCGATATGGAAGAAAACTTCACATATTCAATAGTTGGCTCAGCCGAAGCAGACCCTATGAACGATAAAATTTCAGACGAATCTCCCGTAGGCAAAGCACTTCTAGGTCGTTCAGTAAACGAAGAGGTAGAGGTAGATTTAGGCGGAGATAAGGTAGTATTTAAAATACTTTCTATTGAAAAGCAGTAGGTTATTCTTCGGGCAGGTGGTATCCTGCCCGTTTCTTAATAAAAGGAAGGATGTTGAATTTTATGTCAGAGCAGGTACAAAACCCCGCAGAGGAAATGACTAAAGAGCAGTTAAGCGAATTATTACAGGTTCGCCGTGATAAATTGGCCGACCTTCAGGCAAACGGTAAAGACCCCTTTAAAATCACCAAATATACGGTAGACGCCGATTCTGCCAACATTAAGGAAAATTTTGAACGCTTTGAGGAAAAGGAAGTTAGCATTGCAGGCCGTATGATTGCCCGCAGAATTATGGGTAAGGCAAGCTTCTGCACCATTCAAGATTCAACAGGCAAAATTCAGGTTTATGTTCGCCGTGATGATGTAGGTGAGGAAGAATATGCCGCATTTAAAAAGTATGATATCGGCGATATTTTAGGCTTTGAGGGATTTGTGTTTAAAACTAAAACCGAAGAAATTTCGGTTCACGCTAAAAAATTAACCCTTCTTAGCAAGTCACTTTTACCCCTCCCCGAAAAGTTCCACGGTTTAAAGCATACCGACACCCGTTACCGTCAACGTTACGTGGATTTAATCGTTAATCCCGAAGTTAAGCGTAACTTTATTATCCGTTCGCAGTTTATTAAGTTTATGCGCAAATATTTGGATGACAGAAAGTACATTGAGGTTGAAACCCCCGTGCTTAACACCATCGCAGGTGGCGCTGCCGCCCGTCCCTTTATTACACACCACAATACATTAGACTTAGATATGTATATGCGCATAGCTACCGAGCTTCCCTTAAAGCGCTTAATCGTAGGCGGTATGGACAGAGTTTATGAAATCGGCAGAATTTTCCGTAATGAGGGTATGGACCCTAAGCATAACCCCGAATTTACAACCGTAGAGCTTTATGAGGCTTATGCCGACTTCCACGATATGATGGATATTGCCGAGGGCATTATCTCAGGCGCCGCCAAGGAAATTTTAGGCAGCTATGAGGTAGAGTGGTTGGGCGAGAAGATTGACCTCACCCCCGGTTGGCGCCGACTCACAATGGTTGATGCCGTTAAAGAATATGTTGGCATTGATTTTGGCGCAATTACCGATGATGCCGAAGCAGTTGCAGCAGCCGCCGCAATCGGCGTAGAGCTTGCAGATACTGCCGATAAAACTTGGGGCAACGCACTTTACGCCTGCTTTGACCAGCGCGTAGAGGAAAAGCTTATTCAGCCTACATTTATTACAATGTACCCCGTAGAGGTTTCGCCTTTAACCAAGGCTTCCCCCGAAGACCCAAGACTTACCGAGCGTTTTGAGCTTTTTGTATGCCATAGCGAGCTTGCTAACGCATATTCCGAGCTTAACGACCCCATCGACCAACGAGCAAGATTTATGAAGCAGTTAGAGCTTCGCGACCGTGGCGATGATGAAACCGAGATGCTTGATGAGGACTTCCTCACAGCACTTGAGTACGGTATGCCCCCAACAGGCGGTATGGGTATGGGCATCGACCGCTGTGTAATGATGCTTACCGGCGCCGACACCATTCGCGAAGTAATCCTCTTCCCTACAATGAAGCCTTTGGACTAACTCTGGCAAAGGAATGAATTAATATGAAAACATATACGATTGTTGCCGGTGTTAACGGATGTGGCAAAAGTAGCCTTACAGGTGTTTTAAGAACGGAAATTGATAATCTCGGCAAGATCATTGATGTTGATAAGATTACCTTTGCTTGTGGCGGAAATGCAATTGAAGGCGGTAAAGAGGCTGTTCTTTTGATAGATGATTGTTTGGAAAAGGAGATTTGTTTCACTCAAGAAACAACCCTTTCCGGCAAAAAAACCTTAAACACTATCAAACGCGCTATTGACAAAGATTATTATATCCGCTTATATTATGTCGGTTTGGATTCCGTGGAAGAGAGTTTAGCTCGTATTGAAAATCGCGTTAAAAAAGGCGGACACAATATTGATACAGAAGCGGTAACAAAACGTTTTGTAAAGCGATTTGATGATTTGTTGGCAGTATTGCCGTATTGTAATGAGGCAACCTTTTACGATAATGATAACGGCTTTGTTACCGTTGCAAAATATAAAAACGGTGATATGCAGACCGTTGGTCAGTATCAACCAAAATGGCTCTTGGAGCTTATGGAAATTATGAGATAAGTTGCTATATTTGGTTTTGTTTAATGCACAATGAAACCTTTGGACTAAATAAGTCTCTATAACCCTGTATATCTCTCTATATACAGGGTTATTTTTATAACTTAAGCCAAAACTTAAGCCAAATTTGAACCAAAAAGGCATCATTGTCCAACAATGAAAACTTACGCCGATCGAGGCAAACGGTTGTTTTTGAATGAGTTTTATATTATAATAAAAACAAGGTATCAGTTAGAGGTGATTTAATGAAAAAGATTTTAAGCATTCTTGGAACAGGATTAGGCATAATCATAGCTGTGCCTATAATTTTGGTTGTATGTATTGGATATTTACTGTTTGTTCCATTTGATATATTTCGGTATCATAAGATGCCCTACTATAAAGACTTTGGGATTAAATATCAGTTTTTTATCACATCAAGTGATATCGTGCAAATTTATAATCGCATTGTAAGAGAACAGTTACCTATTGAATACGTTAAAAACAATGATTTTGAATACTTTGTAAAAGATGGGCAAGTGCTTTTGTGTGGTTGGGGAAACGAAGATTTTGCACAGATAGATAACGAATGGGTCTTTAATTTGGATGATGACTGCGGCGACACTACCACACAAACAATGGAACAAGCATTAGCAGAAGATAAAGGTTTGCTGAAGCCTGAACATAAAGATTTACCTGCAAAATTCTTGATTTTTTATAACGATATTACCGACGCGGAAAAATTCGAAAAAACAAAAGAGTGCCCGTATTTTTATTGTATCTTTGCGGCAGATGAAGAAATATGAGATTTCATTGTTAAGAAATGATAACCCTACGCCAATTTAAGCCACAACTTAAGCCAATTTTTATTCTCTGGCGTAGACTTATGGAGACTTATGTAACCTTTTGTCTTTTAAACGAGTGCGAAATGGAGACTTATGTGAACTTTTGTGATGATAGTACCTGAAGTTCCCCACCATGAAGCCGTTAGACTGATAAGTTACGATAACCCATGATATCTGCTGATATCTTGGGTTATCTTTATATCTTAAGCCAAAACTTAAGCCAATTCGTGCTAAAATATAAAGAAGTACAGATAGGTGATACGGTTTAAGGATTTTTTATCAAAAAAGCAATTATTATCAATCATTTTGCTTTTAATTGTGATATAATTAATTTGTGAGGGAACAAATATGGAACGTATACAGATAAGATTAGTTTTAGATTATATCGAAGAACATTTAAAAGATGAGCTTGATAACAAGATTCTTGCGCAAATTTCAGGTTATTCTGAATACCATTTTATACGTATTTTCCGTAAACATATTCACCTCACGCCTGCTGACTACATACGTAAACG
>JAFQOJ010000011.1 GCA_017403265.1 Clostridia bacterium | reverse complement strand
TTCGGTTATCAGGTTTCAAACTTTTTTGCTGCTTCTTCACGCTACGGCAAAAGTGAAGATTTAAAAAGGCTTATTAACACCGCGCACAGTATGGGAATTGCGGTGCTTTTAGATGTTGTCCATTCACACGCGGTGCGAAATACCGCTGAAGGACTTAACGAGTTTGACGGCACAACCTATCAGTTTTTCCATGAAGGCGGTAAGGGTGAACATTCCGCATGGGGTACTAAGCTATTCAACTACGGAAAAAACGAGGTTTTGCATTTTCTTTTATCCAATCTTAAATATTGGATGGATATTTTCCATTTTGACGGTTTCCGCTTTGACGGTGTTACCTCAATGCTTTATCACGACCACGGACTCGGTAGCGCATTCACCGATTACAGTATGTATTTTTCAATGAATACAGATACCGAAGCGGTAACCTATTTACAGTTGGCTAATGAACTTGTTCATTCATTCAACAAAAAGGCTATTACAATAGCCGAAGATATGTCTGGTATGCCGGGTATGTGCTTGCCGATAAATTACGGCGGCATTGGGTTCGATTATCGTCTTTCTATGGGTGTTCCTGATTTGTGGATTAAGCTTATTAAGGAATATAAGGACGAAGACTGGGATATAGAGAAGCTTTGGTATGAGCTTAATTCCCGCAGACCCAATGAAAAAAATATCGGCTACTGTGAATCGCACGACCAAGCGTTAGTAGGTGATAAAACAATAATGTTCCGTCTTTGTGACTCGGAAATGTATACTTCAATGCAAAAGTTCGGCGGAAGTACTATTGTTGACCGCGGTATCGCGCTTCATAAAATGATACGACTACTCACGGCATCGCTTGCAGGTGAAGGCTATCTTAATTTTATGGGTAATGAGTTCGGTCATCCCGAATGGCTTGATTTTCCGCGAGAAGGTAACGGCTGGAGTTTTCACTACTGTCGCAGGCAGTGGAGTTTAGTTGATAATCCCAATCTTCGTTACCGCGAGCTTAATGATTTTGATAAAGCGATGATTGACCTTTTAAAAACCGAAAGGGTGCTATCTTTAAAAACAAATTGCCGTTGGCTTCATAATGACGATAAAATTATTATGTACACTAAAGGTGATTTGGCATTTGTGTTTAATTTTCACCCCGAAAAATCGTTTGAAGGTTACTTCGTACCTGTAGAAAAAGAAGGGTATTATAAGCCGATTTTATCGAGTGATGACGGAGTTTTCGGCGGTTATTCACGTGTTGATAACGATTGTAAATATAAAGCATATACAACCCCTGCAGGCTGGATTGGCTTTAACTGTTATTTACCGAATAGGTCGGTTATAGTTTTCAAAAAAACAAAAAAATAATCTTGGTGATAAAATTTGTATTTTCTTATAGTGCTCGCAATTTTAATGTTACTTTTTATATGCGTAGTTTTATACTTTTTTTCTGTTGCATTTGTTCGCTTAAATCCTAAAAAGGTTAAGACGATTGATACCACAATTGACGATGCATTAAAGCCTTATAGCGCCCTTTTAAAGAAAGGTGAAGATTTTATTAAAAATACACCTCATAAGTGGTGCTATACAAAAAGCTTTGACGGTATTAAGCTTGCGGGAAGATACTACGATAATAATAGCAGTTGTACAGTTTTTTTGTTTCACGGTTACCGCTCAAACGCCACACATGATTTTTCATGCGCGGTTCAAATGTATTACGATATGGGCTTTAATGTATTTATGCCCGACCAACGTGCTCACGGAAAAAGCGAAGGCAAACTTATTACCTTCGGTGTTAAAGAAAGCCGAGATGTTGTAACCTGGACAGAGTATATAAATCGCAAATACGCAACCAAACAGCTTATAATAACAGGTATTTCTATGGGGGCAACTACAGTTTTGCTGTCGTTAAAACATAATTTACCCAAAAATGTTATGGGTGTTATTGCTGATTGCGGTTTTACTTCGCCCGAGGAAATTATTGTAAAAGTTGGCAAAGATGCATATAAAGTAAACCCAACATTCTTTATTCCGTTTTTGGATTGTGCTTGTAAACTGATTGGCGGTTTTTCCATACGTAATCAAAGCACAATTGATGCCGTAAAAAATACCGAGCTTCCGATATTTTTCATACACGGCAAAAAGGATAATTTCGTACCATGCGAAATGAGCGAAAAAACCTTTTCTTGCTGTAAAGAAAACTGCCGTATTTTCATATCAGCAGAAGCGGGGCACGGTTTAAGCTTTCTTACCGATACTGATACTGTTTTATCCGAAATTAAAAGCTTTTTAACCTACTGCATAAAG
>JAFQOJ010000010.1 GCA_017403265.1 Clostridia bacterium | reverse complement strand
TTTTTCGACTCTCCTTACCCATTTTAAGCATTATAATAGGTCGGTTTAAAACGCTTCTGCCGACAATCTGGAGCGAAATAAATGGGTACCTTACCACTAAGCCTTCGCAAATAAGCTCGGTAAGTAAAGCCGAATAGGCTATATTAGTAGGCACTAAAGAAAAATTAAAAGGAACAAAAATTTTTTGCCCAACCTGCAAATTATTCGCCAAAATACTTATGTTGGCATTTTCTATAAGCTGTACCGTACTGCCCAATCTGTTTGCAATGCTGTATAAACTATCACCGCTTTCCACCGTATAAACAGTATATCCCGTTAAAAAATCTCGCAGTAGATTGAAGGTGTTTTTTCCAACAATACCATCAGGTAACAGATCCCTGCTTTTTTGAAATTCAATTACCGCACTTTTAGTTCTTCCGCCAAATATTCCATCTATTAAAGCGGGACTAAATCCTGCTCTTTTTAAAGCTAACTGCACCATTTGAACAAGACTACCGCCGTCGCCTTCCTTAATTAAAAACATAAAATCACTCCTTTTTTAATTATATGTAATATAGCGCAAACTATATGTTAGGAGAATTTTTATGAAGGCGAAGGTTAAATTTGAAATTAAATGTAAAAATATGCTTTACTCTTTTTTAAACAACTGCAAGGAAAATAGACCCGATATTGCAGTGATTACCCCAAACGGACTCATTAAAGATAAGTTTTATTTAGATTTAAGCGAATACGTGGGCAAAATTATTTTAAACACAAGCGATTATAGCGATGAGCTTAAGTCAAGTCTACTTGCACACAGTGGGACTGTTTTAGAATATAAAACTGAATATAACAGCAATGAAAATTCGGTTGCAGTTTTAAATATGCCAATAAAAAGATAAAATAATTAAATTTAATCTTTAAAAATTAAAGTGTTTATGATATAATAAGTAAGTTAATGATTTTTAAAATTAGGAGAAGGCTATGTCTGATATTAAAAATGAAATTTCGCGAAGAAGAACCTTTGCTATAATCTCCCACCCTGATGCAGGTAAAACCACACTTACCGAAAAGCTTTTGCTTTACGGTAGAGCCATTCAATCTGCGGGTTCAATAAAGGGTAAGCAGAATGATAAACACGCCGTTTCTGACTGGATGGAGATTGAAAAAAAGAGAGGTATTTCTATAACCTCATCGGTAATGCAGTTTGAGTATGACGGCTACTGCATAAACATCTTGGATACCCCCGGTCACCAAGATTTCTCAGAGGATACCTACCGTACCCTTACCGCTGCCGATAGCGTTGTAATGGTTATTGATGCCGCAAAGGGTATTGAGCCACAAACCAGAAAGCTATTTAAGGTTTGTGCTATGCGCCATATTCCCATTTTCACATTCATAAATAAAATGGACCGCGAAGCGAGAGATTCCTTTGAGCTTTTAGATGAGCTTGAAAGTGAATTTGGTATAGGCACCTACCCTATGAACTGGCCCATTGGTTGCGGTGTGGATTTTAAGGGTGTTTATGACCGCGAAAAGCAAAGAATATTAACCTTTGCAGATGCTCACGCAGGCGGAACAAGAATTGAAGCCATTGAGTGTGATATTAACGATACCGAAAAGTTAGATAGCCTTATTGGTATGTATTCACGCCAAAATTTATGTGATGAATTGGAGCTTGTAGAGGGCGCGGGTTATGAATTTGACCTTGATTTAGTTCGATCAGGTAAACTTTCTCCTGTATTTTTCGGTTCGGCTTTAAACAACTTTGGTATTGAGCCATTTTTAGAAAACTTCTTAAAAATGACAACCGAGCCACTGCCCCACCGTTCAGGCGAAAAAATTATTGAGCCAACCGAAGAAAGATTTTCTGCCTTTGTTTTTAAAATTCAGGCAAATATGAATAAAGCCCACCGCGACAGAATTGCTTTTATGAGAATTTGCTCAGGTAAATTTGAGCGGTCACATGAATACTTCCATGTTCAAGGCAAAAAAAGCATTAAGCTCTCACGCCCACAACAGATGATGGCGCAAGAGCGTGAAGTTATTGACACAGCCTATGCGGGAGATATTATAGGTGTTTTTGACCCCGGTATTTTTTCCATTGGTGATACAATTTGCGATGAATCACTAAAATGTGAATATGCAGGTATTCCCACCTTTGCTCCCGAGCATTTTGCCATTGTAGAGCAGATTGATTCGCTTAAACGCAAGCAGTTTGATAAAGGCATTACCCAAATTGCGCAGGAAGGTGCAATTCAAATGTTCTTTATTCCTAATTCGGGTATGGAAAGGGTTTACGTTGGCGTTGTTGGTACACTTCAGTTTGACGTGCTGCAGTTCCGTATGGAATCGGAATACGGTGTTAAATATAACAGAATTGATACCCCGCTATCTTTAGTTCGCTTTGCCGAAATGAAGGATGGCAGTGAGCTTAGTGACCTTAACCTTATGTCTACAACCAAACACGTTATAGATAGAAAGGGCAGAGATTTGCTTCTTTTTAATGCCGAATATGAAATTAACTGGGCGCTTGATAAAAATGAAAATCTTGTGCTTAAGGAATTCAGCCAGTTAGAAGAATTTGAATAATTGGTCCAAGAACGGATTTATAGGGGATTTATTTTGTAGAGGGCGGCGCCTTCGACGCCCCGTGAAAATGTTTGCGCAAAACAGAGTGTTATTGTAGGGAACAAACTATGTGTTGTTCCCTAAAAAACAATTGAATTTTACGGTTTTGAGGCCGTCCCCGGACGGCCAAATTAAACCCATAATTTCATCTTCAATTTCAATAATTTGTATAATTTTTTTCGGGATGTCGGGCGGCGTTCCCTACAATATACCTATTTAATTTGTGGGTATATATAAAAAATCGGCGTTTTTCAACGCCGATTTTTTAATTATTTAATTAACAAACTGTAAGATTAGGGATTTGCTAAATCTTGTGCAAATTTAACAAGGTCGTAAAGGTTACGAGCACCATCACCGCTATAGTCAGCGAGTGTAGAGTCTACATAAAGTTTAGCTGAAGACCATCCTGCAAAATATTGAGCAAGCTTAGCAAGGTCTTGAAGTGATACTTCGCCGTCATTGTCATAGTCGCCTGCGAGTAACTCGTCGCAACCGGCTAATGTGAAGTTATCGATATAAATAGAAGAATTCTCTGCGGTAAATTCTGTAACAGTCTCAGTCGTGTTAGCTGTATATTTGATTAATACACCATAATGGTTATAATCGACATAATTGGCATTAATAATAAATTTAAGGGTTGCATTGTTCCACTCGTCAAGATTAAATTCGCCAGGCGTAAACTGAGCTAATGCTTTAACGTCCGTAACACAAGGATAATCTGTGCCTTCATAGTTGTATACACCGTCGTTATAGCCAACAATTTCAATTGTTGTAAGTCCAAAATCAGCACCTGTGTTTTTAAACATCCAATCAAATGAAACGGTAAAGTTTTTACGTGCAGCTAAACGTGAATTGTCAAGAGGTAAAAAGATAGAATTGCTATGTGCATAAGCTCGCATAAAGCTGTTATCACCTTCAGTTACAACTGAAGAGCCATTCTTTGCCCAGGTTAGTTCGGTCATATAATCTCCGCCATAGAACTTTGCAACGTCACCAGCTGTAGCTCCATGTTCAAAATCTTCTGCATCGAGTACATAACCTGCTTCAGCAGTGTAAAGAGGAGTTGCCTTACCATTAAAGTAAGTTTCTTTTACTGTAACATCCTTAATTTGGAAAAGAGTACCTTCAAGAGTAATATCAGAGGTATGGTTCAAGGATAATGCGCACAACTCTGCACCGGAATTGGTGCTAGATGCTAAAGCAGTGAATTTTAAGGTTACGGTAACCCACTCACCAGCAAAAAGTTCTGTAACATTATAGCCTTCAAACAATTCATTAGCTTTTTGATAATTTAAGAAAGAATAATTAGTTCTACTACCATTAATAGATTGTGAAAAGTCATATGAGTAGTCTATAGAAAAACCTTGACGACGCTTTGGATCAGTATCACCAGTAGCATAAAGATTTGAGTTAGTGCCGCCAGTGCCGCGATTACCTGGTTTATGATCCTGAATTTTCGTTGTGTCTACTTGATAAATCGACCATTCAGGTGCAAGTGAGGTAGTTTCGTTATATATATATGTAGCAGAAGTAGTAGGAATGCGAAGCTTATAAGAGATTTCATACTCATTGCCGGGGAAAACGTTAAATGGTGCTGTTGTAACAGCAGTAGATACGGGTAAACCAGTTTCTGTATTTTGTGGCTGAGAACGAAGTTCAATATAATCATTTTCTTCTTCGTTAGCAAAGGTTACGTATTCAGAATCTTGATTTTTATTTGAACCATCAAAAGCAGTCATATTACCATCTTTAGTTAAAACGGATTCAAAAACTGTTCTTTCGGTGCTGGTTCTTAAAAGTTCTCTTACTTCAAAATCTTTAATTTG
>JAFQOJ010000009.1 GCA_017403265.1 Clostridia bacterium | reverse complement strand
ATTTATATAATTTTCCATTATCTATATCTCCTTAGTAAAAGCAAGCAAACCGCCGGCTTTTAAAATAGATTTTTGCCTATCAGTAAAGGTACATTCTAATAAGTAGCATTCACCAGTAGTCTCATTTTTAAGTGTAATTTCGCCCTTTTCCATACCTTCAAATACACCTGTAAGGGTTAATTTGTCACCTTGATTAAGCTTGTCATAATCTTGGGGGTTCTTGAAAGTAAGTGGCATAATGCCCGCATTAATAAGGTTAGCAACATGGATGCGCGCAAAGCTTTTTGTAATAACAGCGCGAACACCCAAATACATAGGAACAAGCGCGGCATGTTCACGAGAGGAGCCTTGACCGTAGTTACTTCCGCCAACAATAATTGATTTTCCGAGTGCTTTTGCTCTTTCTGGGAATGTGGTATCACAAACCCCAAAGCAGAACTGTGATAAATGTGGAATGTTAGAGCGGTACGGAAGTATTTTAGCGCCTGCGGGCATAATGTGGTCGGTAGTAATATTGTCGCCAACCTTAAGCACTAATTCGGCAGTTAATGTATCTTCTTGCGGCAAAGATTCGGGGAATGGCTTAATATTAGGACCGCGTAGGATTTCTAAACTTTCTGCCTCGTTTTCACTTGCAGGTTCTATAACTGCACTATCATCAATTTTAAAAGAAGTCGGCATAGTAACTTGCGGCATTTCGCCCAATAAGCGTGGGTCGGTGATTTCACCTGTTAAAGCTGCCGCAACAGCAGTTTCGGGAGAAACAAGGTAAACACTAGCATCTGCAGTACCGCTTCTGCCTATAAAGTTACGGTTGAATGTACGCAAAGATACGCCCGCAGAGTTTGGAGAAAATCCCATACCAATACAAGGACCGCAAGCACATTCAAGTAAGCGCGCACCCGATGCTAGAATATCAGTTAATGCGCCACATTCCGAAAGCATTGAAAGCACTTGCTTAGAGCCTGGTGAAATTGAAAGACTGACAGAGGGATTAATTGTTTTACCCTTTAATAATGCGGCTACCTTTAACATATCCAAAAGTGAAGAGTTTGTACAAGAGCCGATACATACCTGATCAACCTTAGTGCCTTTTAAGGATTCAACCGTAACAATATTATCAGGGCTATGCGGACAAGCAATTAAAGGCTTTAGTTCATTAAGGTTTATATTGATGATTTTGTCATACTGTGCATCTTCATCACTTGCAAGCGGAATATAATCTTCCTCTCTACCCTGCGCCTTTAAAAATTCGCGTGTAATCTCATCAGATGGAAAAATTGATGTTGTAGCACCTAATTCTGTACCCATATTTGTAATAGTAGCGCGTTCGGGAACTGAAAGATACCTTATACCTTCGCCACCCCATTCAATAATAGCGCCAACACCGCCTTTTACCGAAAGAATACGCAAAATTTCAAGACTTATGTCCTTAGCAGTTACAAAAGGATTTAATTTACCAATTAAATTAACCTTATACATTTTTGGCATTTTGATGTAATAGGCGCCGCCGCCCATTGCAACTGCAACATCAAGTCCTCCTGCGCCCATAGCAAGCATACCGATACCGCCACCTGTAGGAGTATGACTATCAGAGCCAATTAAGGTTTTACCGGGTTTTCCAAAGCGTTCAAGATGAACTTGGTGGCAAATACCGTTACCTGGGCGCGAGAAATATATACCGTGCTTTTTACAAACTGATTGAATATATCTATGATCATCAGCATTCTCAAAACCTGACTGTAAGGTGTTATGGTCTATATAAGCAACGCTACGCTCGGTCTTAACTCTTTTAAGCCCCATTGTTTCAAATTCTAAATAAGCCATTGTGCCTGTAGCATCCTGTGTTAAGGTTTGGTCGATTTTAAGCGCAACTTCGCTGTCAACCGTCATGTCTCCGCTTAGTGCATGTGCTTTAATAATTTTTTGTGCAATAGTTAAACCCATTTTATATTAGTCCTTTCCGATTATATGGTTATAAGCATTTTCAACATGTTGTGATGCATATAAAACTGCTTTTTCTTTATCCCTAGCCGCAATTGCATCAAATATCTGCCTATGCTCTTCAACCGATTCCCTGGCGCGAGATTTTGACTGAATAGACGCCTTACGGTATTTTTGTACCTTTTTATGTAGTGAGAATAGAATACTGTAGAATGTGACACTGCCCGAAATTGCGTAAAGTATTTCGTGGAAGCGGTTGTCCATTGTTTTAATTTCTTCGGCGTTGTGCTTTAAAAGATAAAATTCCTGAAGCTCTAAGGCGGATTTTAGCTGTTCAATTTCTTGGTCAGAGCATTTTTCAGCCGCAAGACCTGCCGCTAAACCTTCTATTTGACGGCGAATAGTAAAAATATCATCCAAATCCTTTTCGGTAATTCCTACAACAACCGAGCCTTTACCACTTTCTTTAATAAGATTTTCCTGTGCAAGACGGCGAAGCGCTTCTCTTATTGGGGTACGGCTTACACCAAGAATTTCGCATAGCTTATTTTCGGTTAAAAGGTCACCACGGGAATACTTACCGCTTAAAATATCTTTTTCTAAAACCTGATAAACCTGATCTGCAAGAGAGACGGTTCTATGGTCAAACATATATTTTCCTCCTTATATTCTGGGAAATTTACCGTAGGATAGCTCGTTGATTTTTGCTTCAAGCTCACCGTCGGAGAGAGTGGTTTGTCTACCGTCTTCATACTCGCGGTCAATCCATTCCTTTAAGCTTACAACAAGCGGGTCCTTTTTATCAATTTTCTTATCATCGGGTAGGTTATAGTTATTGTTAATCCAATAAGCAATACCTGCAAGTCCGCTCGCCTTTCCAACTAGCACCGAGGCGGGACGGTTTAATATTTTTTTGGTGTTAAAAATGTTGTAAATTTCTTCATCCTTTAAAAGCCCATCTGCATGAATACCCGCTCTTGTAACATTAAAATTTTTGCCTACAAAAGGGGTCATTGGCGGTATGTTGTAGCCAATTTCATTTTTGAAGAACTCAGCAATTTCGGTAATAACAGTTGGGTCCATACCGTCAAACGAGCCACGCAAAGCGGCATATTCCATAACCATCGCTTCAAGCGGAACATTACCCGTACGTTCACCTAAACCTAAAAGCGAACAGTTAACACCTGAAGCACCGTAAAGCCAAGCGGTAGCCGCGTTAGTAACGCCTTTATAAAAGTCGTTATGGCCATGCCATTCAAGCATCTCACTCGGAACATCAGAGTAATGGTGCAAACCGTAGATAATACCCGGTACACTTCGTGGAAGTACAACTTCGGGATAAGGGACACCGTAGCCCATAGTGTCACAAGCGCGGATTCTTACAGGTATTCCCGCATCACGCGACATTTTCATAAGCTCGTTAACAAACGGCACCACAAAACCGTAAAAATCAGCCCTTGTAATATCTTCTAAGTGGCATCTTGGCATAACACCCGCTTCAAAAGCTTCTGCAACCGTTGCTAAATAAGTGTCCATAGCCTGTTTACGCGTCATTTTAAGCTTATTGAAAATATGGTAGTCACTGCATGAAACCAAAATTCCTGTTTCGCGAATACCTAAATCCTTAACAAGCTTAAAATCTTCTTTAGTAGCGCGTATCCAAGTAGTAATTTCGGGAAATTGTAGACCTAAAGCCTGACATTCTTCAATTGCTTTTCTGTCCTTTTGACTGTACACAAAAAATTCGGTCTGGCGAATAAGCCCGTAAGGACCGCCTAATTTTGATAATAGCTTATAAATTTCAACAATTTGCTTAACCGAATAAGGCTCAACCGACTGCTGACCGTCACGAAGCGATGTATCGGTAATCCAAATTTCTTCAGGCATACCAATCGGCACACGACGGTGGTTAAACGCAATGCGCGGCACCTCATCATAAGAATATAGGTCACGCTGTAGATTTGCTTCATTTACATCCTGTAAAGAATATTTATACGCTCTTTGTTCGAGCAGATTAGTTTTATCAGATAATTCAAACATAAAGGCACCTCCTGAATATATGTATACAATTATACATATATTCCTTTAAATGTCAAGCAAAAACCTGTAAAAAATTATGATTTTTACAGGTTTTTATATAAGTTCTATTTTATTTTGATAATTTAAAAATTCTTTTGTATAATCAGCATTTAAATTAATTATTTGCTTGGTAACTTTTTGCGCGTAATTAAGCGTATTTCGTGTACCGCCCTTTTTTCCGTCATACCAAGTAATAACGCAGTCGCTACGGTCAACCATATAAACATTTCTAATTTGAAAAACCGAAATATGATACTGCATAGATGAATATACAACCTCATCACACTTTGTAAGCACAGCATTATAGCGTTTTTTCCAAGAATATTTTATAGCATCTTTATGCCGTAAAAAAGGCGAAACACAAACAAGCCTTAAGCTGTTATATTTTTTCTTAAGACTGAGAATCCTTTCGGCACAAATCAAATCGAAACCTTCTGCCATACCACAATAAAAAACCGTACATCCGTTATCTATAAGGTTTATTAGCGTTTCGGTTAAAGAAGATATCAATTTTTTGTATTCATTATTGTTTTTTTCAAGAGAAAACGGGAATTTTTCCGGTCTATAGCCTGTAAAACAGGCGCTTTTAATTAAATTTAAATTTTCCATATAGATATTATAACGAACAAATGTTCATTTGTCAATATAAAAAAGCCGAGTGTATAACACTCGGCAAAAAATTTATTTAATATCAATTGCTTTTAAAGCTTTTTCTACAATATTTTCAGCTCTAAGTCCAAATTCATCAAGAAGCTTTACTGCAGGACCCGAATGACCGAAAACATCATTAACACCAAGCTTCAAAACAGGTACTGGATATTCCTCAGTCAAGAATTCGGCAACTGCACTGCCAAGACCGCCTATTACAGTATGCTCTTCTGCCGTGACAATAGCGCCTGTTTCCATTGCGGCTTTAAGAATAATATCTTTATCCAAGGGTTTAATGGTGGCAATATTTATAACTCTGGCGTTTACACCCTTTTCCTTTAACAAATCGTGAGCCTTTAATGCTTCGCCTACCATAAGACCAGAAGCAACTATTGTAACATCATTACCTGCTCTGAGTTCTACGCCCTTACCTATCTCGAATTTATAATCGTCATCAAACACAATCGGTACAGGAAGTCTGCCAAAACGCAAATATACAGGTCCGTCGTGTTGTAGAGCGGCTTCCATAGCTAATTTGGTTTCTACCGC
Organism: Clostridia bacterium; assembly: GCA_017403265.1. GTDB lineage: Bacteria > Bacillota > Clostridia > Oscillospirales > Acutalibacteraceae > UBA737. Next base: position 36,406 of record JAFQOJ010000009.1, on the reverse strand, counting down.
ATCAGCGGGGTTAATAATAGTCATACCCGGTATTGTACGCATTAGAGCAATATCTTCATTACATTGGTGAGTAGCACCGTCTTCACCAACCGAAATACCTGCGTGTGTAGCACCGATAATAACATTCAAATGAGGGTAACCTATTGAGTTTCTAACCTGCTCAAAAGCACGGCCTGCAGCGAACATAGCAAAGGTACTGCAAAATACTTTTTTGCCCGTTGAAGCAATACCTGCGGCAATACTAACCATATTTTGTTCTGCAATACCGCAGTCATAAAATCTTTCGGGGAATTCTTTTTTAAATTTACCTGTTTGTGTAGCAGCTGCAAGATCAGCATCTAAAACGATAAAATCATCACGCTTTTTACCTAATTCTACAAGTGTTTCACCGTAAGCGGCTCTTGTAGCAACAGTTTTAATATCAGACATTACTTTCTCTCCTTACTGTAATTCTTCATAAACTTTTTTAAGGTCAGCCATTGCAACCTCATAAAGCTCGTCATTAGGTGCGGCACCGTGCCAAGAGCACTGATTTTCCATATAAGAAACATCTTTACCCTTTGTGGTATTTGCAATAATACAAACAGGTTTATCTATTTTTTCAGCTTCTAATATTGCGTTTTCAATTTGGTCAAAATCATGGCCGTCAATAGTAATAACATGCCAATTAAATGCCTGAAACTTTTTATCGATTGGATAAGGTGAGTTAACATCACTAAGAGAGCCGTCAATCTGCAGATTGTTATAATCTACAAATGCGGTTAAATTAGAAAGATTTTTGTTGCCTGCAAACATAGCGGCTTCCCAAACTTGACCTTCTTCTAATTCGCCGTCACCTAAAACAGCGTATACCTTATATTTGTCACCAAAATGCTTAGCCGATAAAGCCATACCGCAAGCAGCAGAAATACCCTGTCCTAATGAACCGGTTGTCATATCAACACCTGGAATATATTTCATATCGGGGTGACCCTGTAAAATACTACCGATTTGACGTAGAGTCTTAAGAAGTTCTACATCAAAAAAGCCGCGATGAGCTAAAACAGAATATAAAGCAGGCGCTGCATGTCCTTTAGAAAGTACAAAACGGTCACGGTCAGATTTTTTTGGATTTTGCGGGTCAATATTCATTTTTTCAAAATACAAATAAGTTAAAATATCTGTACAAGAAAGCGAACCTCCCGGATGTCCTGCTTTAGCAGCATGTACCCCCTCAATAATACCCATTCTAACCTTACAGGCGATTTTTTGAAGTTCAAGTTTTCTTGATGCTTCCATTTTCTCCATCCTTTCAATTTGTTTTATGTATTTTTAATTAAATAATCAATAAAATCAGCAACTGCGCCATTCTCGCAGGTAGTTGTTATATATTGCGCTAAAGCCTTTATTTCCTCGGGTGAGTCACAAGGAACAGCGCTTATATCTGCTAATTGTAACATCTCTATATCGTTATAATAGTCGCCGATAGCAAAGAGTCCGCCATCTTTAATGTTCATTATCTCGCAAAGTTTCTTTAGTGAAGACGCCTTTGAAACACCCTTTGGTACTATTTCAAAATAATTTCGCAACTGCCCATTTATAATAGCACATGTATCAACAAAATCGCAAGTTGAATTATTATCTTTTAACATATATTCTCGCAGTTTTGTTCTGTCTTCAGCGCTATCTAACATACAAATAACTTTATTCCACTTTATTTTTGTTGCATCTTTAAAGAGCGTATCGGGAGAATTATATTTTTCATAAATATGATGTTCGGTAACAAGTTCGGTACGATTAACAGTATAAGCCTGTGCGCCAGAGTGAACCTCTACCCCAACATTTATGCCCGAATTGATAATTTTTTCAACAAGGTAATGGTCATCAAATGGAATAACATTATCGTAAACTATCTGCTCTTTATTATAATCATAAATTATACAGCCATTTGCTAAAACAGAGGGTGAAATACGTTTAAGATTGTTTAAAACAACACTAATTGCACATACCGACCTTCCTGTTGAAACTGAAAATTTACCGCCTTCGCTCATAAAATATTCGATTTTTTCAACATTTTTTGGGTTAATATAATCGTTAGCTACTAATGTTCCGTCAATATCGCAAGCTAAAAGACAATTATCAAACTTGCCCATTCCTATTCCTCCTTAAAAATTTTTCAAAATAGTCGGGCAATGGTGAAGTAAACTCTATATACTCACGTGTTACAGGATGAATAAATCCTATCTTTTTAGCGTGTAAGCATTGTCCTGAAAGCTCGGTTATAACCTTTTTAGGACCGTATACATCGTCCCCAGCTACAGGGTGTCCAATATAAGCCATGTGCACCCTAATTTGATGCGTTCTGCCAGTTTCTAAACGAAGTTTTAGGTGTGTAAATTCACCAAAACGCTCTAATACTTCGTAATGAGTAACCGCATTGCGCGATGCAGAAACACTTACCGCCATTTGCTTGCGTTTTACGGGATGTCTGCCAATGGGTGCATTTACTGTACCTGTATCATCCTTAAAATTGCCGTAAACTATAGCTTCGTATTCTCTTGTAAAAGTGTGATCTTTAATCTGCTGCGCTAAAAAGTTATGTGCATTATCATTTTTAGCAACTATTAATAAACCGCTTGTATTTTTATCAATTCTATGTACTATACCTGGGCGCATAACACCGTTTATACCCGAAAGATTGTCTTTACAGTGGTACATTAAACCGTTAACAAGGGTACCTTCAAAATTACCTGCGGCTGGGTGCACAACCATACCCTTAGGCTTATTTACAACAAGCAAATGCTCGTCTTCGTAAACGATTTCAAGATTTAGGTTTTGCGGTAAAACATCGTATTCTAAAGGTTCAGGTACAATAACCGATACTTTATCACCTATTTGTAGCTTATCGCTTTTTTGAGCGGTGCTATTATTTATTTTAACACATCCATCAGATATAAGCTTAGCCGCACGAGAACGTGTAACATCGGCTATTTCACTTACAAATACATCAATTCGTTGTCGCAAATCGTTATTATATATTTCTTCTATAATATCCATTACAGCCGCTCAGTAGCCTTTAGCTTCTTTTCTTTAGTTTCTTTAATGCTGTCATATATAAAATATACAACAAGAAGACCGCCACCCACAACAACTGCGCAGTCAGCAACATTAAATATCGGGAAAGTAGGCCAAAATTCAAAATGAAGAAAATCAACAACATTGCCGTCACGGAAAATTCGGTCAATCATATTACCAATGCCGCCAAAAAGCACTAAGGTTATAGCCCAAAACAAAATTTTGTTGTTCTTACCTAACTTTAAAAGTAATGTAAAACAAATAACCATAATAATTGCGGTTATTGAAAGCAACGCCCATGTATAGCCTTGTAAAATACCCCAAGCGCCGCCTTTATTATTGATATAAATAATATCAATAAATCCTTTTAAAAATTCCGCAGTACCGCCAATTTCAAAATTATTTAAAATATAGTATTTCGTAATCTGGTCAACAGCTAAAACAGCTACTCCGCAAATAATCGCTAAAATATAACTAATCAAAAAGTTCACTCCAAAAAGTAAATTATGTTTATTCTTTGTCTATGTTTTCTTCAATGCTAAAACCAGTAGAAGTCTCTTGTACAGGTTCTTCTGCTAAAGATTCTTTAATTATAGGTTGTTCTTCTGTTTTAGAATAAATAAAATCATCAACATTAACTTGGTTGTCAATCTTTGCAGTAATAAGCTCTGCTAACTTTTGCGGATCCATATCCACAGTATCGGGAATAGACTGTAAAAGATTTAAATGTTCTTTATATTTTGAAGTAATACCTGTTTTAAAGTTTGAAACCTCTAACTGCAATTTATCGAATAAAATCTGCTGTCTCTTAACAGCATCCATAGCAGCATCGGTAATACTTTTTGCTTTCAGTTCTGCCTTTTGTGTTAAGGCATCAAGCTCTGCTTGTAGGCTAGCCTTGCGTTCATTAGCCTTTAATTCAAAAGCATCCGAAAGCTCTTTTTCTTTATTGGTAATAACATTAATATTAGCTTCGGCACGAAGTATAATTTCTTCGCTTTTTTCTTTAGCTTCACTCACAATTTGGTCAGCCAATTTTTGTGCATTTAAAAGAACGGTTTGAATGCTGTTCTGAGCGCCCTCAAGCTCATTTATTCTGCTTTGTAATGCATCAATTTGGGATTTGTAATCATTGATTACGCGCTCAACATTTATATATTCAGCCTCAATTTTATCTAAAAAAGCATCAACTTCTTCCTGCTTATAACCCTTAAAAGAGTTTGAAAAAGCAATATTTTTAATATCTTGAGCAGTAAGCATTTAAAATTCCCCCAATTTTAATATTTATTGTAAACTAAAACAATCCTGTCTTTTTTTGTTCTTTTGTCGGTTGAAGCTATAATAAATTTGCCCTTATGGCGCACCGCTAAGACATCGCCGTCAGAAATCAGCTTTGTAGATTTCTCGGTTATTACCGAATTAACACTTACAAGACCGCTTTCAATCATAGAAACTGCCGTTTTGCGCGAGCAATTTGCCAAAACCGAAACCACACAGTCGAGCCGTAATGATGCAACCGTTGCAGAGGCTTCTACTAAAGAATCTCGCTTTGGTAAATTTTGCAAATGAAAAAACTCAGCACTAACACCCACATTGCCTATTTTTGTAAGGTTTTTGGCTACAAAGTCAGCAATATCCTTATTCAAAAAGACAACGGCTCTACCCTTTTCTATTAAAATGTCACCAACAGTTTCACGCTTTAACCCAAGCGCCATTAAAGCGCCTAAAAAATCACGATGGCGAAGAGTATCAACATCACGAAAAGTAAATGTTAAGGCAGTTATTGGAAACTGCGGTTCATCTAACCACTGCGGAAAGCACCCTAAATAAGTGCGTTCGCAGTTCTCCGCACCGCCGAAAAATGTAAACTTTACATTTTGGTTAGTTAAATACTTTTTTGTGAAAGCGGCTTCTTCAACCGATAAAAAGCCTAAAAATTTAGGTTTGTCGGTGCGAAAAACCGTGTCAACGGTATCTTTTATTCTTGGTAAAAGAATATTAGTATCCATTAAAAGTACATACTAGTATCGCCGAATTCTTCAAGGCTTACTTCACCTTGTATGTCAACCTGATTAGGTACAATAATAAAGGTGGAAACTGCAACCTTACGAACATTGCCGCCTATAGCATAAGCCGCACCACTTAAAAAGTCTACTATTCTTCTTGAAACACTGCTTTCACAGGATTCAAGGTTCAAAACAATAGTTTTATTAGCGGTCAAATGGTCAGCAATGGCAGATGAATCTTCATATCTGTCAGGCTTAACCAAAATAACCTGCATTTGATTAATATTAAAATTAACGGTTTTGGATTTTCCTCCGCCTAAAATACGGGGTTGAGCTTCACGCTTTTGTTGAACAGGTTCAGAAACAGGCTTCTTTTTTGGAGCTTCTTCAACCTCTTCGTATGTTTCTTCAAATTCATCCTCTTCGGGTGGTATAGTCATAATGTTTTTAATGTTTTCAAAAAGTCCCATTTTATATTTCCTTTCATATTTTTATTATTTTAACAATTATTATAAATAATTGCGTTTTCCAAACAATGCAGTACCTACTCTTACAAGGTTGGCGCCCTCTTTTATTGCTAAATCAAAATCATCAGACATTCCCATAGAAAGAATGCTTATATTAGTATTATCTATCTTTTGTTCCCTAATGTCAACATATAGGTTGTACATTTCACGGAAAAATTTGCTTTGTGCTTCGGTATCTTCACATATAGGGGGTATTGTCATAAGACCGCAAATGCGCAAATTACTAAAAGTTGATATTTCCTTGACGGCACTAAAGATATCATTAGGCAAGAATCCCCATTTAGATTCTTCTTTACCGATATTTACTTCAAGTAAAATATCCATAACAATCCCGCGTTTTTGCGCCTGCTTTGAAATTTCACGTGCAAGCTTTATAGAATCAACCGACTGTATAAGCGATACCTTATCAATAACATCCTTAACCTTATTGGTTTGTAAATGGCCGATAAAATGCTCATTTACAGGATTTAAGAAATTGTGTTTTGAAAGTAACTCTTGTACCTTATTTTCTCCAACGTGGGTAATACCTTTAGAAATTGCGTAATTTATAGTATCAACATCAACTGTTTTTGTTGCAGCTAAAAGTATTACATCGTTACTAGTTTTTCCTACACTTTCTAAAGCAGAATTGAATTTTTCCATAACTGCATTATAATTTTGGTCAAACTCTTTAGCTGATAATTTTTCCATCTTTAAGATTTTTCCCCTTCACTACTACTTGATCGTATAGTCTTAATGAGCCGTCTGCATCACCTTTTTTACAAATGATATAATCATCGGCGGTATAAACTATTTCCACTTGCTTGAATTTAACCTGCATACCGCTTACTACAAATACGCCCGGCTTAGACTCAATTACTCTAAGTGCTTTTTTAGGAATACGAAGACCGCTGTATTCGTGTTTAACAACCGTCATAGCGCCTGTACGCATGGTTGCAAGCTCACTGTTCATATCACTGCAAGCAAATATAATTACAGCATCAGTTCCGTCTTTTGATAAATTTATATTTTTGACAGTAACCGAAAGCTTAGGTGAAGCAACCGTTTCGGTATAAATAGTAAGGCTATCGCCCACTTTGTAATTTAAAGAATCGGTTAAAGGAATATTTGCAGCAATATACCACTCATAATCCGAAACAATTTTACCTATAACATTAGAAAAGGTGTCATCTTTTTTTAGATTGTCTAAAAATTCAGGTGTGATTGATGTTAAATCATCGGTTTGAAATACCTTTTCATAGCCATCGGTTTTTGAAATAAAATAACCCGACTGTGAAGATTTAATTTTGCCTATAGGCGACGATAATGAGCTTTCCAAAGTGCTTAATTCGGTATTTAGGGCAGAAAGCTGAGAAGTAAAATTTGAAGTATCGCCCAAAATGGCGTGCCTTTTATTTAAAGCATTAAGCAATCGTGCACTGCCGTCAGATACACCTGAAAAATCACCGAAGGAAGATGCTAAAATCAAGGAATTCAACCTGTTGTCAACATTAGCGTTAGCAACATCAAAATTAGCCGCTTCAACATTATTTTGTGAAAGAATATCTTCAATATCGTTTATTTTTCCCTTAACCGAATCAATTTTATTTAAGGTAATGGAAGCGTTTTCATTATTATAAATATTAGCAATAACACCGTTTTTTGAAACGCGATTGCCGTCAGGTACCAAGAAGTGTAAAACTCCTTGTTTGTTGGATTTAATAAGGGTTTCGTTGCGGATAATTACTCCCGTAATTTCCAAACCGTCGGTTGCGTTATAGAATGTGGCACTTTGTGTAGAAATAGGCTTATAAAATATTGACACCAATTGGTGTATAACAAAGGTAATCGCTAAAAAACTGACCAACAGTTTTAACGGTGAAAACTTTTTCATACCTATTTCTCCTTTAAAAATTTTTCAGAAAGCAATACCATGTCGTCTAAAGTATCACCCTTATCTAGATAAAACCAATTAACATTTTCTACATTTTTAAACCAAGTTATTTGCCTTTTAGCATAACGACGTGTTGACATTTTAAGGCTTTCTACAGCATCTTCTAAAGGTATTTCACCAATTATATGCGGATATAGCTCTTTATGACCAATTGCTTGAAATGCGCCGCTTTTTAGGTTATTATTAAAGCTTTGCCTTGCTTCTTCTAAAAGTCCGCTTTCCAGCATTTTATCCACACGGTCGTTTATTCGTTTATAGAGTACTTCTCTATTGGCAAAATTAAGACCGATAACCAAAGGTTCAATTTCACTCTTATTTTGTTTTGAAAGAAGGTTTTGCTCGGTAATTGTTTTTCCCGTAAGATAAAAAACCTCAAAAGCGCGAATTATTCTTCTTCTATTATTGGGGTGAAGCCGTAAAGCAGAATCACTGTCAAATTCGCGCAGTTTTTCAAGCATTTTTTCTCCGCCAATCAAATCAAACTCGCTTTCTAATTTTTGGCGTAGCTTGTAATCAGTTTTTTGGTCTGTATACTCTATATTTTCGAGTAATGAAGAAATATAAAGCCCTGTACCGCCAACTATAATTGGCAATTTACCGCGTGAATGAATATTACGAATAGAGCTTCTTGCCATTTTTACATAGTCGGCTACCGAGAATTCATCATCTAAATTTAAAAATTCAATTAAATGATGCGGTATACCTTCTTTTTCACTATCATTAGGTGCAGCAGAAGCAATATGTATACCTTTATAAATCTGCATAGAATCGGCAGAAATTATCTCACCGTTAAACCTTTTAGCAAGCTCTATACTAACCGAAGTTTTACCTGATGCGGTAGGACCTATTATAAAAATTGCTTTAATCATTGTATTCTACCAAACATTTTTTCAAGCTCGCGCTTTTTAATTTCGAAAGCAACAGGTCTTCCGTGCGGACAATATAAAATATCGTTATTTAAAAGTACCTTTTCGGCTAAAATCTGCATTTCTTGAATACTGTTTTTACTGCCCGCTTTAATTGCCGCCTTACAAGCTACTGTATGGAATAAATGGTCCCTTGCTTCAATCTCCACTTTACCGAATTTAAGTAATCCCTCCGCTATTTCAGACATTAAAAGATTTAAATCAAAACCTACAAGCGTTGTAGGGATTGCTCTTACAGTTACAGTTGAGTTTCCAAAGTCTTCAACATCAAAACCACATTCTAACAAAAGCTCGATATTATCTGTTAAAGCATCGTATTCTTCTCGACTTAAAGTAACAGTAAAAGGAGTTAGAAGTGCTTGCACTTCGGTTTTATGGGTGTTTTTAAGCTCATTGAAAAGTATGCGCTCATGGGCGGCGTGCTTATCAATCAAGAAAACACTCTCTTTAAATTCGGCAACAATATAGGTAGCAAATGCTTCGCCTATAAATTTAACGGTTTCTAGCACATCTTGCGGTTTTTCTTGAGCAAAAGGTAAAACCACAGGGTCGGGTTTTACTGTTTCACTAACCACGACAGGATTACGCATTTGCGGAACTTTAGGTAATATTTCTTCCGCCGTTTTTAAAGCTTCATTAGAAACATTTACAAAATTATCCGATTTACTGAGAGAATCGTCTTTTGGAGATTCAAAGGTTAAAACCGTTCGTGTAGGTGGAGTTTTAGTTAAATCGATAGTTTTAGGTTGCACAGGAATTACCGTTTGCTTATATTCGTCTGTAGTATTGCGTACAAACGGATTAAATGTATTTGTAGGTACCTTTACTTCAGGGCGTGTATCACCCTTTGCTAAGGCATTTTTAGTGGAAGCATAAACAGAATCGAAAATTCTTTTTTCATCAGAAAAGCGAACTTCGGTTTTTGCAGGATGAACATTAACATCCACCGTATCAAAAGGTACATTTAAAAATAGAATAAACGCAGGAAATTTACCCACCATAGCACTATTTTTATACGCTTGCTCTACTGCGGCTACAACCGTACCTGAACGTACAAGACGGCCATTTAAGAAAGTATACTGACCGCTACGGGTGGATTTACAAGTAAAAGGCTTGCATATAAGACCGCTAACAGCAATACCCGAGTTATTACTCTTTTCAACTTCAATTAGCGAATTTGAAAATTCCTTACCCAAAACACTGTAAACAGTATTTTTTAAATTACCGTCACCGTTTGTTGAAAGCACAAGCTTACCGTCACGAATAAATTTAAAGGAAATTTCGGGATGCGAGAGCGCAATACGGTCTAAAACCGAAGCACAGGCGTTACCTTCAGAAACATCTTTTTTTAAAAATTTCATTCGCGCGGGAGTGTTATAAAATAAGTCTTTTATAATAATAGTAGTACCGTCGGGACAACCAGACGGAGAATTTTCTGTTTCAATACCGCCTTCAATTTTGTAATAGGTGCCTGACTGCTCTTCCCTAGTTTTAGTCAGCATTTCCATTTTCGCTACAGAAGAAACTGCTGCTAAAGCCTCTCCTCTGAAGCCTAAGGTTGAAATACTGTTAAGGTCTTCACTGTCAGTTATTTTACTTGTTGCGTGGCGTAAAAAAGCCAACGGAACATCGGTCTGCGATATACCGCAACCGTTATCGGTAATTCGCATATACGAAATACCGCCGTTTTTTATTTCTACTGTAATTATTGAAGCGCCCGCGTCTATAGAGTTTTCAACAAGCTCTTTTATAACCGATGCAGGTCTTTCAACAACCTCGCCTGCGGCAATAAGCTCACAAACATGTTTTTCAAGTAGATTGATTTTAGGCATTTTTACACCTTCTTTCTTAAATATCTTTAGCTCTGTTACAAATATCAAAAAGTATCTGCATAGCTTCAATCGGTGTTAATGTATTAACATCAATAGCCGAAAGTTCTTTGTATATATCTTGCGCATTTTGCGTTTCTAGGGACAACTGCATATCGGGATTTTCTGGGGATTTATAGGTAACTATCCCTTGCTCTTCGGTTTCCTTTAAAATTTGTTTTGCGCGTTCAATAACCGAGTTCGGTATACCGCTTAATTTTGCAACTTCAATACCGTAACTGCGGTCGGCACCACCCTTAACAATACGACGCAAGAAGGTTATATCATCACCGCGTTTTTTAACCGCGATATTATAATTTTTTACGCCGCTTAACTGTTCTTCCATAGAAGTAAGCTCATGATAATGGGTTGCAAATAAAACCTTAGCGCCCAAAGTCTTTTTATTTACTACATATTCGAGTACGCTTTTAGCAATCGACATACCGTCATAGGTAGATGTACCGCGTCCAATTTCGTCAAGAATCAATAAACTGTTTTTGGTAGCATTTTTAAGGATTGAAGCAACCTCGCTCATTTCCACCATAAAGGTAGACTGACCTGAAGCTAAATCGTCAGATGCGCCTACACGGGTAAAAATCGCATCAACAATACCGATTTCGGCATATTCGGCAGGAACAAAACAACCTATTTGCGCTAAAAGTGTAATTAAAGCGGTTTGACGCATATACGTAGATTTACCTGCCATATTAGGACCGGTAATAATAGCGCAACGGTTATCTTTAGTATCTAAAAATGTATCGTTAGAAACAAAAGGCATTTTTATAACCTGTTCTACTACAGGGTGTCTGCCAGATTTAATGTTTATATTACCGCTATTGTTTACAAGCGGTCTTGTATAATAATTTTCCGAAGAAATAAACGCAAAGGATGCTAATACATCAAGCATTGCAATAGCAGAAGCGGTTTTCTGAAAACGCTTGACCTCGTTTGCCACAGTTTTACGGATATTATCAAATATTTCGTACTCTATTTGAATTATTTTATCCTTAGCGGTAAGTACACGTTTTTCAATTTCTTTTAATTCTTCGGTTATAAATCTTTCGGCATTTGTAAGGGTTTGCTTTCTTATGTAATCTTCTGGCACTTTATCAAGGAAAGAGTTTGTAACCTCTATATAATAACCGAAAACCTTATTATACCGTACGCGCAAATTCTTTATGCCTGTGCGTTCTTTCTCTTTCGCTTCAATTTCGGCAAGAATAGAAGTACCGCCATTCATATCGTGACGAAGAGTATCAACAATTTCATTGTACCCGTCTTTAATAATTCCGCCTTCTCTAAGCGTCAAGGGTGCATTTTCATTGATAGCCGAATCAATAAGGCTTGTAATATCTTCTAAGGTGTCAATATTGTTATAAATTTCTTTTAAAAGTTTAGGGTTTGTTTCTTGTAATAAAACTTTTAAATTTGGGAATTTTTTTGCAGTGAGTGAAAGATTGAGTAGGTCCTTTGCATTTGCGGTACCGTACACGATTTTCGACATAATACGCTCAATATCACGTATACCGTAAAGGCTTTCAATAATTTCACCGCGTAAAATCACATTAGATACAAGCTCGTCCACAGCATTAAGCCTATAATTTATAGTAGTAAGGTTTAATAAAGGCTGTAAAACCCAGTTACGCATAAGGCGTTTGCCCATAGCGGTTTTTGTTTTGTCAATCACCCATAAAAGCGAGCCTTTTTTGGATTTTGTACGCAAGGTTTCGCAAAGTTCAAGATTGCGTACAACCGTAACATCCATACGCATATACTGACTATCGGTATATATATTAACATTGTTTACAGTAACGTGACCGTTTACACCTGTTTCGTAAAGATAATCAAGCACTGCACCAAGGGCCGAAGATATTGGCGAACCTGTTTCAAACCCTAAAGCTTCAACACTTATAATATTAAAATGCCTTAATATTAAGGGTTCTTTAATTTTAGGTAAGAAAGCTTCATCTTCGCGTTCGGTAATAACACCTGTAAAGTTTAGTTTTAAAAACTCATCCACAATAGGTGCTTTAATCAAAAAGTTTTTAGGGATTAGTATCTCTCGCGGAGAAAAGCGCGAAAGCTCGTCAATAATTTTATTTTGAAAATTGTCTTTAGGAAGTGCGGTTGCATGACATTCACCTGTTGAAGCATCACAAAAACAAAGACCCGTATCCCCATCACAAAAAGCAATACTACAAAGATAATTATTTTTACCTTCTTCAAGCATATTGTCTTCCAAAACAGTACCAGGTGTGATAGTTCTTATAATCTCACGCTTAACAAGACCTTTGGCTTTAGAAGGGTCCTCAGTTTGTTCGCATATAGCAACCTTATAGCCTTTATCAATAAGTCTTGCAATATACGCTTCGCAACTGTGATAAGGCACACCGCACATTGGCGCGCGCTCTTCTAAACCGCATTCCTTACCCGTTAATACGAGTTCTAATTCTTCGGATGCTTTTTTAGCATCTTCAAAAAACATTTCATAGAAATCGCCCACACGGTAGAACAGAATACTGTCCTGGTTTTCAGCTTTTATTTGGTTGTATTGCTTCATCATCGGGGATAATTCAGCCATTTAAACCAACACTCCTAAATTCTTGTAATCTTTAATTAGTGACATCCGCCACAGGTAGAACAGCTACCTGTGCAACCGCTATCAACGGTTAATGTTTCGGGGTCTTCACCGTCAAGTGACTTTGAAAGCACAATGTTTACTTCGCTCATCATTTGGTCTAGCAACGCTTTAGCGGTATTGTATTCAACCATAGCTTCACTTGCCATAATTTCACCGTATACCTTGCGAAGCTCTTCGTTTAATTCTTTAATTTTTTCTTCGTCTTTGTTTTCTTCGCTTGCAGCTTTTTCAAGCTCCATACGCTTGATGTTAAAGTTACCGATAGCGTTCTGTAAATCAGTATCGTTATCGTTAGCAAGCCTTGCTTTAGCAAAGCGAATAAAACGCTCGTCTTGTTGAATTACTTTTCCCAATTCGCGTGCTTTTGTGATTACATCCATTTTTAATACCTCTTTTTAAATAATTTTTCCAATAAATCCATTATCATAGGATTCTATTTTAATATTTACAAAACAGCCTAGCATACTCGCATCGGCTTTAAATTCAACTACCGCAGTGCCGTTTGTGTGGCCGCTCATATACCCTTCCTTTTCGGAATGACTGTCACACAAAACGCGATAGGTTTTACCTAAAAACTTTTGTATGTTATTTTCTGCAACCTTTTCTTGTGCTAAAAGAAGTTCACTAAACCATTTTCCCTTTTCAGCACGTGAAATATTATCAGGCATCTCGGCGGCAGGTGTACCCTTTCGCTTTGAATAAATAAATGTGAAAAGTGATGCAAACTTAACTTCATTCACAAGACTTAAGGTTTCCTTAAAATCTTCGTAGGTTTCACCTGGAAAGCCTACTATAATATCGCTTGTAAGGTCAACATCAGGTATACGCTCTTTAGCGTTTTTAATTAGCTCTAAATATTTTTCTCGGTTGTAGTAGCGGTTCATTAGTGCAAGTATTCTGCTACTACCCGATTGAAACGGCAGATGTAAATGCCTTGATACCTTTTTGCATTCTTTTATGGTATCCAAAAGCTCAATTGTGCAGTCTTTTGGGTGGGATGTCATAAACCTTATAACAAACTCACCTTCGATGTCGTTGAGCATTCTTAAAAGCTTAGCAAAATTCACACCGTGAGCCTCGCCCTTGCCGTAGGAATTAACATTCTGACCTAAAAGAGTAATATCCTTATAGCCGTCCTTAATCATTTGCTTAAACTCAGCAATGATTTTTTCGGGCTCACGCGAGCGTTCGCGCCCCCTTACATAAGGCACAATACAGTAAGTACAAAAATTGTTGCAGCCATACATAATAGGTAGCCAGCCTTTAAATTTTCCGTCACGCCTTGTAGGTAAATCTTCAATAATGGTATTATCTTCCATACTGAGTTCAAAAACTCGTCCGCCACCATTTAAACGCTTGTAAATAAATTCAGGCAAGCGGTGTTCAACATGAGTACCCAAAACAAAATCAACATAAGGGTAGCTTTTGCGGATTTTTTCTGCTATATGCTTTTGCTGTACCATACACCCACAAACCGCAATAATTGTGTTTGGGCGTTCTTTTTTAATTTTTTTGGTTGTACCAATGTTGCCAAAAACCCTGTCTTCTGCGTGCTCACGAACAGCACAGGTATTAAAAATAATGAAATCGGCATTTTCGGTTTCGTCAACAATTGTGTAACCCATTTCATAAAGCATTCCCTTAAGGCGCTCTGAATCACTTACATTTTGTTGACAACCGAATGTTATAACACAAGCTTTAGGATTATTGCCGTAAACGGTAGGAGCCAATGATAAAACACGCTTCGCGTATCCTAATTGCTCGTCCAAAATACTGTTAGCATTAACGCTTAAATTCAAAACATAATCTCCCAATTTATATAATATAATATTATACTATAATTTACATTATATTGCAAGGAAAAGAAATAAAAAATCACAGCAATTTTTTAGTCGCTGTGATTTATAAAATTTATCATTTCCAATAGCCTAATTCTATGCCTTTTTTGTAGATTAAATCGGCCAAAATTTTGTATCCTAATTCATTTAAATGACAGTCGCGATAGTTGTTTTTATAGGTGAATCTTCTTGACAAAATCCCTTCGTTAATGCAATATATATCAGCTTGGTTTTTTTGGATGTTATAGTCAATCCAAAACTGCTCTTTACAATATTCGCGAAGATCAACACACTTATTAGGAAAACTTTCATTGAATAGTTCAGCCGTTTCATCATCTCGATAATGCGGAATAAGAGCAATAAAACGGTCATTTAGTGCTTCAATTTTTTTATATCGGTCAATAATAATATCTATCGGCATATCGCCATCATTAGCACCCTGTAAGAGTATACTACAATAACAATAATTATATATTTCACTATAATCATACTCAATAAGAGTGCCTACGGGAATAATCTCGCGCTCATCGGCATTTTCGCGTTTTAGAACATATTTGTCGTATTCTTCTTTGCCAACTCTATCACAACGCAAGGAATATTTTTTACCGCCGATAATAAGGCTTGAAATTGGGAGCTCACGCCCCATACAAGCATAGCGATAACAAATCTTTTCACCGTTAATACCCGAAAAAATTTTATAGTCTGATGTATATTCATACTCACCTTTTTCAAAAACAACTTCATTTGTAACAGTAAAAGGTAAAGCGTTTGCGCGTGAACAAATTGTATAACTGTTTTCGCCGCCTACACCTGCATTTAAAACCGTAAACTGACCTTCCAAATACTTTCCCAAAACACCGGGATATGCATCTGGTCGCTTCATACCCATTCCTTCAGTAATGCTATCACCAAAGCAAATTACAACATTATCATATAACGCCAAAGTATTCACCCCACGCATAAATTTTATTAAATTCAATATATCAAACGCCACAAATAATGTCAATAAAAATAGAAAAAATCCCGCAAACGCGGGATTTTTATAAAATTACATCTTTGCAAGATTTGCTTTAAGATTTTCAAGCTGTCGCTTTAAAGCATCAGGAAGCTTGTCGCCAAACTTCTTGTAATGCTCGGTAATTTCAGCAGCTTCTTGTTCCCATACAGCCTTATCAACTGTTAAGATTTCCTTTAAGGTTTCGATATCCATATCTAAATCTGTAAGGTCAATATCTTCTGGCTTCGGAACATAACCAATAGCAGTTTCAGTAGCATCAGCTTTGCCTTCGCAACGGTCGATAATCCAGTTAAGAACACGCATATTGTCGCCAAAACCAGGCCAAATGAAGTTGCCTTCATCATCGGTACGGAACCAGTTAACATTAAAGATTTTGGGAGCCTTGTCGCCAAGCTTTTCACCCATACTGAGCCAATGCTTGAAGTAGTCACCCATATGGTAACCACAGAATGGCAACATAGCCATTGGGTCGCGGCGAACAACACCAACTGCACCAGCGGCGGCTGCAGTGGTTTCAGATGCCATGGCAGAGCCTACGAATACACCGTTAACCCAATCCTTTGATTGATATACAAGCGGAGCGCACTTAGCACGTCTACCACCGAAGATAATAGCAGAAATCGGTACACCTTCGCCACTGTTAAATTCGGGAGAAATACAGGGGCAATTTTCAGCAGGAGCGGTAAATCTTGAGTTGGGATGTGCAGCACAGGTGGATTTATCAGCCTTATCAAATTTAGCAGGATCCCAAGGATTGCCACGCCAGTCGATAGCATTTTCAGGTAAGTTTTTATTTAAACCTTCCCACCAAACTGTGTTGTCATCCATAACATGAGCAACGTTGGTGAAAATAGTACCCTTCTTAGTGCTTTCAAGAGCATTAAAGTTAGATTTTTCGTTAGTACCTGGCGCAACACCAAAGAATCCGTTTTCGGGGTTAATAGCATAAAGACGACCGTCTTTACCTATCTTCATCCAAGCAATATCGTCACCTACAGTCCAAATCTTATAACCTTTCTTGCGTAAATATTCGGGTGGAATAAGCATAGCAAGGTTGGTTTTACCGCAAGCAGACGGGAATGCTGCTGCAACATACTTAACTTCACCCTTAGGATTCTCAAGACCCAAGATGAGCATATGCTCAGCCATCCATCCCTCTTTCCAGCCTTGGTAAGAAGCAATACGAAGTGCAAAGCACTTTTTACCTAATAAAACATTTCCGCCATAGCCCGAGTTTACAGAAATAATGGTATTATCCTGCGGGAAGTGGCAAATATATCTCTTTTCGGGGTCAACATCACAGCGTGAATGTAAACCGCGAACCCAGTCATTACTATCGCCTAAAACTTCTAAAACTTGCTTATTTACGCGAGTCATGATAAGCATATTAAGAACAACGTAAACAGAGTCGGTTACTTCAATACCAATTTTAGCAATAGGTGAACCTACAGGGCCCATCGAATAAGGAATAACATACATTGTTCTACCTTTATAAGAACCACGTGCAATATTATAAAGCTTTTCGTACATTTCTTTAGGGTCACACCAGTTATTAGTAGGGCCTGCTTCTTCTTTTGTAGTAGTACAAATGAAGGTACGGTCTTCTACACGGGCAACGTCGTTAGGATTGGTTCTGTGAAGATAACAATCAGGTAATTTTTCCTGATTTAAAGCCTCAAGCTCGCCAAGCTCTACAGCAATTTTGCGAAGCTCTTCGGTTTGCTCATGAGTGCCGTCAACCCAAACAACCTTATCAGGTGTTAAAAGCTCTTGCATTTCGTCCAACCATTTTAATACGGTTTTGTTATTGGTCATTTTAAATTCTCCTTTTAAAATCGCATTTTTACCTTTATATATTATATACGATTTAATTGCAAATTTCAATACTTAAACGGGATTTTTTGTCAAATTGTTAACATTACACAATTTATAGAAAAAACCCAAGCATCTTTTGACGCTTGGGTAAAATTTCTAAATTAAGCATTAACCTTATTGAAGCGTGTAACCAAAGCAGATTTCTTTCTTGCAGCATTATTCTTGTGGATAATGCCCTTAGTAGCAGCCTGGTCGATCTTCTTAACGGCTTCAGTAACAACTGCAGCCATATCGTCACTCTTAGCATCGATAGCAGCATCAGCTTTTTTAACAGCAGTTCTTAAAGCAGAACGGTAAGCCTTATTCTTTTCATAATTAGCTTTGCTGATAAGTACTCTTTTCTTAGCAGATTTAATATTAGGCATCAAGACACCTCCTATCATTTTTCTCAATTGCATATCATTATAACACAATAAAATTCAAAATGCAACACTTTTTGTAAAATAATTTTTATCGCTAAAAAATTATTCAACCTGTGTGTTAGAACCAATAGTTACAGTTGTTGAATAGGTTCTGCCATTACGGTAAATTTCAAGCGGTATTTTATCATTTGGTTTGGTTTGTGAAATTAAGTCGTCAAACGCCTCATAATCCTTTACAGCTTTTCCGTTAAAGGAAGTAATAATGTCGCCGCGTCTTATTCCTGCATTATAAGCCGGGCTTCCTTCAAACACACTAAGCACTACAGCACCCGAAGGATAGCCGTAGAACGAAAGCACAGAAGAAGTGTATTTTTCACTTAAAGTAATACCTAAATAAGGCTCGGGTGAATTTTCGTTTTCGATTATTTTATTGCAAATTTCCACCACCAAATTTGAAGGTACTGCAAAACCCATACCTTCAAATTCTTCAGACACAATTTTAGAGGAATTTATACCTACAAGCTCACCGTTAACATTAACAAGCGCACCACCCGAGTTACCAGGGTTTATAGCGGCATCGGTTTGAATAAGCGAAACTGACGAATCGCTTGATACTACGCGGTTAAGACCGCTTATGACACCATAGGTTACGCTATCCATAAATTCAAGTCCACCTGGGTTGCCTACAGTAATAACATACTGACCCACATTAAGCTTAGAAGAATCTGCTATTTCAATAGCAGTAAGATTTTTAGCGTCAATCTTTATAACCGCCAAGTCGGTAGAAATATTGTAGCCAACAACCGTAGCTGTATAAGCTTTGGTATCTAAATCACCTAAGAAGACTTCAATTTTACCGTTTGAGCTTTCTATAGCACCCGAAATTACATGGTAGTTGGTTACGATATATCCGTCTTTACTGTAAACTACACCGCTACCTTCCCCGCTTGCTTCACTGTTGCCGAAAAAGCTTTGTACAGAAGTAGTTGTTCTGATACCTACAACGCTCGGTGTTACTTTTTTTGCTACCGCTTCAACTACAGATGCAGCCTGCTCATCAACATTTATGTTGACATTATTCTCCTGTATGGGCATTTGGATGGCACTATCATTACCAAAAGCACCGCTTTGACTTAAATAGTAAAAACCGCCGAATGCACCCCCAAAACCGATTAAGGCACTTAAAATAGAAGTGCATAAAATCATACGCACACCATATTTTTTCTTTTTCTTTTTAGGCTTCGGCTCAAAGCTATAAAAATTATTTTGATAATCGTAATCGTTCACAAAAAACGCTCCTTAAATAATCAATTCACAAAAATTATTATACATTAATTTTATTTACAATTATATAAAAAATAATGAACAAACAGTAAATTATTTAGAAAGATGAATAAGCAAAACCGAAACATCTGCAGGGCTAACACCCGAAATTCGCGATGCCTGACCGATATTAGCAGGTCTTATTTTATTTAATTTTTCTACAGCTTCTAAACGAAGCCCATAAACATTGGTATAATTTATATCTTCGGGGATTTGCTTATTTTCAAGACGCAGCATTTCATTAACTTGTGCTTTCTGGCGCGCAATATATCCTTCATACTTGATTTCAGTTTCAACCTTACTTGTAACATCTTTTGAAAGCAGAGGTCTATGTACATCGAATTCGGCTAAAACATCATAAGTCACTTGCGGTCTTCTAATCAAATCAGCAAGACTCATTCCCGTAGTAATAGGCGCAGTACCAAGCTCCGCTAAAACTGTATTTAACTTTTCATTAGGGCCTAAATATGTGGTATTTAGGCGCTCTATTTCCTTTTCCTTTTGTTTTAAGCGAGTTTGATAATCGTTATAGGTTTGCTCATCAATAAGTCCCAAGCTATAACCAATGGGCATCAAGCGTTCATCGGCATTATCCTGTCGTAGTACAAGCCTATATTCGCTGCGCGAAGTCATCATTCTATATGGGTCTGAGCAACCTTTAGTTACTAAATCATCAATTAAAGTGCCTATATATGAAGATGCGCGAGAGAGTACCAGTGGTTCTTTTCCAAGAACTGCTAATGCGGCATTAACTCCCGCCACAAAGCCTTGAACTGCTGCTTCTTCATAACCTGAAGAGCCGTTAAACTGACCCGCGCCATAAAGCCCTTTATGCTCTTTCATTTCAAGCGTAGATTTTAAGGCAGAGGGGTCTATACAATCATACTCAATTGCATAAGCATTACGGATAATCTTTAAATTCTTAAGAGATGGAATTGTTTTGTAAAAGGCAATTTGTACCTCTTCAGGAAGTGAAGAGGACATACCCTGTAAATACATTTCTTCTGTATTTTCACCGCAAGGCTCAATAAAAAATTGGTGGCGCTTTTTATCAGCAAAACGGACAATTTTATCCTCTATGCTCGGGCAATAGCGCGGACCTACACCTTCAATATCGCCTGCATATAGCGGCGAACGGTGAATATTCTCCAAAATAACCTTTTTAGTGTCGTCATTAGTATAACCAATGTGGCAAACAACCTTATTTTCAAGAGGAATTTTTGTAGTATAGCTAAAGGGGATTATTTCAGCGTCACCCTCTTGAAGTTCAAGCTGTGAAAAATCGATACTATCACGTAGCACACGCGCAGGTGTTCCTGTCTTAAAACGGCGAAGCGGTATTGAAAGCTTTTTTAAAGAGTTAGAAAGCTCTTTTGCAGGGAAACAACCGTCAGGCCCGCTTTCATAATTAACTTCACCAACATAGATTCTTCCACCTAAGAAGGTGCCTGTAGCAATTATAACTTTTTTGCAGTTAAATGTTGCGCCGAGATTAGAAACACAAATCCAACTGCAGTCATTTTTTTCAAGCTCTACAATTTCGCATTGTTTAACATCTAAGTTTTGTTGTTTTTCAACCGCATGCTTCATATATTCGCTGTATGCACGGCGGTCAATTTGTGTGCGCAAGGAATGTACTGCAGGGCCTTTACCCAAATTTAACATACGGCTTTGGAGGGTATTAGCATCAGCCGCTTTACCCATTTCGCCGCCTAAAGCATCAAGCTCGCGTACAAGGTGGCCTTTTGCGGTTCCGCCAATTGACGGGTTGCAGGGCATATTGCCAATCCAGTCAACCGTTATTGAAAACATAATAGTACTGCAGCCAAGTCTTGCACTTGCAAGCGCAGCTTCAATTCCTGCATGGCCACCACCTATAACCGCAACATCATAAGCGCCGGCATCATATCGTTTAATACTCAAAAAATATCACTCTATTTTCCTAAGATTTTTTGTTGTCTAATATCGTTACCTAAAAAT
Source organism: Clostridia bacterium (assembly GCA_017403265.1). Classification (GTDB taxonomy): domain Bacteria; phylum Bacillota; class Clostridia; order Oscillospirales; family Acutalibacteraceae; genus UBA737. The sequence continues at coordinate 15,055 of JAFQOJ010000009.1, read as the reverse complement.
TTATTAGCGTTATAGTTACCAATAAGTCTTGAAGTTATTCGGGGTGAATAAAGCTCTTCAATTTCTTTTAATGTAAGGTTTGTATTGATAATTGTAGGCTTTTTAGACAGAATACGCGTGTTAATAAGATTATATAAAACCGATTTTGTAAACGCGGTTACCATTTCGGTACCAAGGTCGTCTATTACAAGTAAATCGCAGTTTTGCATTTGCTCATAGGCGCCTATATTCTCACCCTGAAATTTTTCCTTTTCTACAGTTGAAAATATAGTTTCTGCAGGACTGTAAACAGGTAAATAACCTTTTTCAATAACGCTTGAAACAATCGCTAAAGTAAGGTGAGTTTTGCCAAGACCGGGTTCGCCCAAAAACAGCAAATTAGGTGAAGTTTGGGGATTGAAGTTTATTGCGTACTCTTTAGCAAGCTTAAAAATAGAAGTCATTCTTCTTTTTGCGTTATCCTGCTTGTCAGAATAGTATTTTAAATCAAAATTTTCGAATGTACATTCACCCAGTGGCATTTTAGCGCTTAGCTCTTTTGCAGCAATAGAATTAGCAAGTTTTTTAACACAATCACAAAGCTTGCCGTTTATGTAACCTGTATCCTGACATAAGGGACAATCGTAAACAATATCATTTACATCCGCTTTGCTTAAAATTAGTTGCTTTTCTAAAGCAAGGGCTTGCGAGTGGCTTTTCATAGCTTCAACCGCTTTAGTATCACCTGAAAGCGCAGTTAAAGCAAGATTAGCACCTATTGCGGCTAATTCCCTATCAATTTCATTAAGCCTTTTATTAGAGCTATAAGCTGCACTCAGCATCATATTGCGCTCTCTTTGTTTTTGGAGGAGAGATTCTTTTTTTATCGCTAAAGCTTTTTCGTATGTAGTTTCCTTTGTAATCATATATTTTAATCCTTTGAATCTAACATTTGTTCAAATAAATCTATATTATATGCACCCTGCATTTTTTGGTCTTTTTTAGGAGCATTGGATATATCATCTAAAGTTTTAAAACCGTTTTTGTGCCAATTTTCGATAATTTTCGCAATATAAGGAAAAGAAAATTTAGACTTAGCATCAATACAGGCATCATAAGCCTTTTTAAGCATTTCCTTGCTTATCCCCCACTCTTTTACCCATTTAAGCGAAAGAGAGCGTTCTTTTTCACTCGGTTTTCTGCGTTCAATACCAAAAACGCTAGAAACCAGATACCATGCTTCAGTTGCAAGGGCTATTTCTTTTACTTCGTGCTCGGCATCGGCAATGGTTTCAATTCCCTTATCACACCATTCGGTTGCTATTGATTCAATAAACCTAATATTTGCCTTACCCTGTTGCTTTGCGTACTGAACAATAAAAAGTATTAAAGAAACATCTAAACCTAAATCGTCATAAAGCCAACCAAAAGTTTCAACCTCATTATCCTTTAACATTCTTCCAAAAATAAGCTGTGTTTGATTTAATAGGTAAGAAAGCTTCTGGTCTTCAAGTCCCCTTTTAGCAACATCAAGCCGCGAGGGTTTTAAAGTCTTTTTAACCGACTTTTTTGTTTCTTTTTCCTTAGAAGTGTTATTTATAATCAAAATGCCCGCATCTGCCCAAAACAGCAGAGCTTCCTTAACATCATATACTGAAACATCGGTTTCAACTGAAATCTCGTCTACTGTAGGATTTTTAGCAGAGTTGCGTAATATGTAAATTAAAACTTTAAGGTGTTCACCCTTAGAAAGTTTTAAATATTTGTCGGCAACATCTGAAGGAACCGAAAAGGCAGAATAAAAAATCTGCGGATTGATACTATAAACCATAATATACCTCATTTTAATATATTAAAAATATTATACCAATTTTAACTTTAAAAGTAAATATAATATTTAATATTTTAGTCGATAAAATGAAGATTTGCCGATAATTGTGGTAAATATTCGCGCCACAAATAGCATTCAGAAAATTTTAATTCTGTTTTACTGTTATTTACAATACTTGAAAAAAACTCATTACCTATACCGTATTCAGCGATTTTTTCACACGCATCTTTAATTATCTCTCGCCGTAGTTCCTTAGAATTAGACTGTTTTAGCAGTTCAACAACCTGAAAACCCGTGTATCGCAATTTGTCTTCTTCCGCAAAAACCTCTACACCGCCCACACAGTCTATTATATTTGAAATCAAGCTATCATTACCCTCTAAGGTATAATCGTGCGAGTAACCATAGATTTCGCCGTTTTCTGCCTTTTCAGGATTAAGCGAAGCCACAAGCTTGTTTTCGATAAAATCCAAATAAAAAAATATCTTTTTTCCGTTACAAATAAATAAAACGCCCTTGTTTTCAGACAAAGTTTGGCTGTAGGGTACATTTAGAACTTCATTATCAGCCGCTTTAAAGCTATTTGATAAATATAAATATCCTGCACCCACAAAAACTGCAAAGCTAAGCGAGCAAATAATAAAAGTTTTTAAAAACAGTTTAAATTTACTTTTCAAATCATCACCATTTTAATTATGTGAAAAAAATTAAAGGTTATCCAAAAGGATAACCTTTAAAAAATTAATTTTCCATTAAAGCGCGGAATTCATCACCGCTAATTTTTTCTTTCTCAAATAAAAGCTTAGCTGTGTCGTGTAGTTTTGCAGTAGCATCGGTCAAAATTTTAATTGCCTTTTGATACTGTGTCATAACTATGCTTTCAATTTCTTCGTCAATAATGGCTGCAGTTTTTTGCGAATAGTTAGGTGTTGAAGAAATATCTCGGCCTAAGAATACTTGATCTTCATTCTTACCGTAAGCCACAAGACCTAGCTTATCGCTCATACCAAACCTTGTAACAATATCACGTGCAAGAGAGGTTGCACGTTCAATATCGTTAGAAGCACCTGTACAAACATCTGGCTGCGTTAACTGTTCGGCAGCGCGACCAGCTAAAAGTGAACAAATTTGCTCTAACATTTGGTTTTTAGAAACGTGAGCATTGTCCTTTTCGGGCAAGTACATTGTATAACCTGCCGCCATACCGCGTTTGATAATCGATATCTGATGAACAGGGTCCTGAGTTGGTAAGAAATAAGAAACAATTGCGTGACCCGCTTCGTGATAAGCAGTAATCATTTTATCCTTATCCGAAACTATGTGAGATTTCTTTTCCGCACCCATAACAACCTTAATTGTAGCTTCTTCAATTTCTTCCTGAGTAATTGCCTTTTTACCGTGACGAACAGCCAATAAAGCCGATTCGTTCAAAAGGTTTTCAAGGTCAGCACCTGTAAAGCCCGAAGAATTTTTAGCAATAGTTTTAAGATTAACATCAGGACCTAACGGCTTACCGCGAGAATGAACCTTAAGAATCTCTTCTCTGCCCTTAACATCGGGGTAATTAACCATAATTTGACGGTCAAAACGACCAGGACGCAAAAGCGCTTTATCAAGTATATCGGGGCGGTTGGTTGCCGCCATAACAATTACGCCCGTATTCACACCAAAGCCATCCATTTCAACAAGCAATTGGTTAAGTGTTTGTTCACGCTCGTCGTGACCGCCGCCAAGACCTGCACCGCGTTGACGACCAACCGCGTCAATTTCATCAATAAACACTATCGCAGGAGCTTCCTTTTTTGCTTCTTGGAACAAATCTCTAACACGGGAAGCACCTACGCCAACATACATTTCAACAAAATCAGATCCTGAAATTGAGAAAAAAGGAACGCCCGCTTCACCCGCAACTGCGCGTGCCAAAAGGGTTTTACCCGTACCGGGAGGACCCATTAAAAGTACTCCCTTAGGAATACGCGCGCCTAAATCGTTAAACTTTTTAGGGTCTTTAAGGAAGTCAACAATCTCTACCATTTCTTCCTTTTCTTCATCAGCGCCCGCAACATCAGCAAATGTGGTTTTCTTGCGGTTATCTGCCTTTTTTGCGCGTGATTTACCGAAGTTCATTGTGCGGTCAGCACCCATCATACCGCCCATTCGCTTCATTATGAAAAACCAAAATACAGCAATGCCCGCAATCAACAAAACTGTCGGCATCAAATTAGTTATCCAAGCATTTTGGTTACCGCGCTTGTAGTTGTATTTTATAATTAGGTCTGTACCCTTATATTTTTCGTTGATTTGAGTAACTGTTTCATTAACATCATTATAGAAAATACTCGGGTCTGCTACTGTGTAGCGATATTTCACCTCTTCGCCACGCACTTTATAAATAAGCTCGCCACTATAGAGATTTAACTCATATTCCGAAATTTCGTTGGCTTTAACCATATCAACAATTTCGTAATACTGTTTTTCTTTGGTGTTTTTGTTAAGTCTTGAAACAAAAGCAACCGAAAGAATAAGTATTATCGGTATACCAATAAATAAAAGTGTGTTTTTAAAATTCTTTTTCAAGAGCCTTCTCCTTATTAAAATTATGAATATACTTCAGGTGCAAGTACTGCTACAAAAGGTAGGTTTCTGTACTTTTCGTTATAATCAAGACCGTAGCCTACAACAAATTCGTCAGGTACCACTTTACCAACATAGTCAGCCTCAATTTCAACCTTATGGTTGGTAGGCTTATCTAAGAAGGTACAAACTTTAATGCTGTTTGCATTACGGTCCATAAGCACTTTTTTAAGATAAGTAAGCGTAATACCCGAGTCAAGAATATCCTCAACTATAAGGATATCACAGCCTTCGGGATTTATGTCTAAATCTTTTTTAAAAGCAACATGACCTGTTGTTTTAACGCCGCTGTAGGATGAAACCGAAAGAAAGTCTATCATACAGTTACAGGTGATATTTCGCATAAGGTCTGCCATAAAGACTACACCGCCTTTAAGCACGCTTACAAGCAAAAGCTTTTTATCTGCGTAATCGCGTGAAATCTCTTTGCCTAACCTTTCGCAAATTTCCTTAATTTCTTGTTCGGTTACAAGTATTTCTTTAAAATCCTTTTTCATAAACTTCACCTATCATTAACTTCGATTTTTAATACATTCTTTGTAGCGTTAGATACTGCACATCTTGATGCAACACCAATATTATGCACCCAAACTACACCTTTTTCGTCAGCGATAACAGGTAAACTTTCTCGGATATTTAAAGGAATTTTACATTCGCAGTAAAGCTTTTTAAGAGTTTTGGTGCATCCGCGGTTGTGAAGCCGAATGTTATCTCCTTCAAGCCTTGTGCGAACTGTTAGCTTGCCTACTATCTTATCACAATCAAGTAAATCATTTGAGAACAAATTATTAACAATTTTCGTTTCTTTTATTACAACCGAAAATTTAGTAGTCTTAGCGCTTTGAGAATCAAAAAAGGTTAACATACCGTTTTTAACCTCTGCAAAAACACAAGAAGGCAAATTAACTTTACCGCCATTATCGGCGCAAATTGCATAAATACTGTTTATGTGGTGATTTTCGAGTGAAATTTCGGGATAACAGATAGCAAAATATATTTTTATCACTCTTTTTGCAATAGCAGTATGTAGCTGTGCAATGCCTTTTGCCAAAACTCCGTTATCGGTCAATAAAGCAAACAAAGCTTCGTTTGCGGTAGCTTCCAAATAATCGTTATCCTCGGCTAAAAGTTGAGCAGAACGAACTGCCGAATATTCAGCACTGCCGTTAATTTCCTTTAAAACAGGAACTATATTATGCCTGATTTTATTACGTGAATAATCGTCGCACAAATTTGTACTGTCGGTAACAAAGCTTAAATTATGCTCTTTACAGTAATTTTCCACATCTGTTCTTGTGCAAAAAATTATCGGTCTAATAATATTATCGCGCTTAGGCGGTATACCGCAAAGACCTTTAAGTGCCGTACCGCGCGATAAATTAAAAATCAAGGTTTCAAGATTATCACTTGCGGTATGTGCAGTAGCGATTTTACCAGTTGCCACTCGGTTTAAAAATTCGTATCTTACTTCCCTTGCAGCAAGCTCTAAGCTTAAGTGATTATCGGTAGCGTATTTAGGTACATCATGCTTTTCACAAAAAATCTCTACACCCAAGCTTTTGCAGTAATCTATAGCAAATTCTTGGTCGCGGTCAGCTTCAGCACCCCGGATAGAATGGTTTAGGTGCGCCGCATTCACCGTAAACCCTAACTTTTCTTTTAAAGAAACTAAAGCGTGTAAAAGCGCCACAGAATCGGCACCGCCCGAAAGAGCAACGGTAACAGTTTCGCCCTCTTTAAAAAGCTTAAAGGTGTCGTTTGCCTTTAAAATTAAATCTAACATTATCTGAACACATCCACAGAAGTAAATCTTGTAAACTGACCGTCCCAATGCATATTAATTGTGCCAATTTCACCGTGACGGTTTTTAGCTACAATACATTCTGCTTTATTTGGGTCACTTCTATCCTCATCGTCATTTTTTTCGCTGTCGTAGTAGGTGTCACGGTAAAGGAATAAAACTATATCTGCGTCTTGCTCAATTGAGCCCGATTCACGCAAATCAGAGAGTGCCGGACGGTGAGATTTACCCTTAGCTTCGGTACCACGAGAAAGCTGAGCACAGCAAATTACGGGAACACCCAAATCCTTAGCCATAATTTTAAGGTTACGCGTAATTTCAGATACTTCTTGCACACGGTTTTCCTTTTGCTTTGCCGATTTCATAAGACCTAAATAGTCAATAACCACAAGGTCAACCTTTTTCATTCGTCTGAGCTTTGCCTTCATCTGTGGAACAGTAATATCAGAAGTTTCATCAAAATATAAGTTTGCTTTTGATAGATGCTCGCCCGCCTGAGCAAGCCTTGTCCATTCATCAGGGGTAAGGTCGCCTGTTCTTAGCTTTTCACTTTTTATACCTGCTTCACTCGATAGCATACGCTGTGCTAATTGGTCTCGCGTCATTTCAAGAGAGAAAAAGCATACCGTTTTACCCGATTGAACAGCAACATTGCGCGCAACATTAAGCGCAAATGAGGTTTTACCCATACCTGGACGCGCGCCTAAAATGATAAGGTCGGATTTATTAAGACCTGTTATCATTTTATCAAGCTCGCCAATACCGGACGGTATACCGATATAATCATTTCTTGTAGCAGGGTCAGCCATTTTGGCAAGACGGTCGTAGGTTTCGTTTTCTATTACACTTTTAATGTGTGTAAGACCGCTTACTTCCCTACCTTGACGAATTTCATAAATCTGTTGTTCGGCATTGTCTATAAGCTTTGAAGAATCTTCGGTATTTTCGTCAATATCCTTTATAATATTTTGTGCCGCTTTTAAAAGTGCTCTTGCATAATAACGCTCGCGTATTATCGAAACATACGAAATTACATTAGCCGAAGTAGGTACGTTCTGAGCTAACTGTGTAAGGTATTCCTTACCGCCTGTTTCATCATACACTCCTTCTTTTTTAAGCTTTTCAAGTAAGGATACAAAGTCTATAGCCTGACTGAGTTCATACATACTCGACAAAACATTATAAATTTTTTGGTGATGCTCAAAATAAAAATAATCCGGCTTTATTCCTACGGCAATCTCGTTAAGGCAGGAAGGGTCTATAATTATAGAGCCTAAAACCGCTTGCTCTGCCTCAGCAGAATACGGCACCCGTTGAGCATCAAGATTAAAAAGTAAATTATTGTCAGCCATTATATTATTCCGTTACCTTTACAGTAATTTTAGCGCTAATTCCTTGATAAAGTTTAATTTCTGCAGTGTATTCGCCGAAGTTTTTAATATCAGCAACATTCATTTTCTTTTTATCAATTTCAACACCTAATTCGGTCTTGATTTGATTTGCGATTTCCTTAGAAGTAACTGAGCCAAAAAGCTTACCGCCCGCGCCTGCTTTTGCTGAAATAGTAACGGTTTTACCTTCTAACTGCTTTGCAATAGCCTTAGCGTTATTTATTTCCTCTTGCTTGTGATGTGCTGCGGCAGCCTCGCGGTTTTTGAGCTCATTCATAGCGGCATTATCTGCTTCAACAGCTAATTTTTTAGCAAGTAAAAAGTTGCGCGCATATCCGTCAGATACGTTACAAAGCTCGCCCTTTTTTCCTTGCCCTTTAACATCCTGTAATAATATAACCTTCATTTTAAACCTCCATAATCATTGGTAAAATCATTGGGCTTCGTTTAGTTTTGGTAAACAAAAATCTCGAAACACCGTCTTTAATTTTGGTTTTAATTGTATTCCAATCACGGATTCTGTGAATATAGCAACGCTCTAAAACATCACACACAACATCTTCAATCATATTCATAAGGTCTTCCGACTCTTTAACATAAACAAAACCGCGCGATACAATATCGGGACCCGCTACAACTTCACCTGTAACTTTATCAATAGAAACCGCAATAACAATTAGACCGTTATCGGATAAATGCTTACGGTCACGAAGTACAATACTACCTACATCACCTACACCTAATCCGTCAACAAATACTCTGCCTGCAGGTACAGTTTCGTTACATTTAATTTCTTTCTTTGTAGCTTCAATTACCGCGCCGTTCACACCAATTACAATATTTTTACTGGGTATTCCCATTTCTTCGGCTAATAATTTATGCTTTATTAAATGCTTTTGTTCGCCATGTACGGGGATGAAATATTTAGGCTTAACTATGCTCATCATAAGCTTTAATTCTTCACTGCATGCGTGTCCCGAAACATGAACATCATACATACGCTCGTACACAACCTCGGCGCCACGTTTAATAAGCTCGTTAACAACCTTATCAACAAATTTTTCATTACCAGGTATTGGTGTTGCCGAAATAATTATCATATCATTAGGCATAATTGCAACTTGTCGGTGGTCGGAGAAAGCCATTCGGTGTAAAGCTGACATAGGCTCACCCTGACTGCCTGTAGTAATAATAACTATTTGTTCAGGTGGATAATTGCGTATTGCTTCAATTTCTATTAAAACATTATTAGGCAATTTCAGGTAACCTAACTCGGCGGCTACATTTACAACATTAAGCATACTTCTGCCTGAAATTGCAACCTTTCTGCCGCATTTAACTGCCTCATCAATAATCTGCTGCATACGGTGGATATTAGAAGAGAATGTTGCAACAATAATTCTTCTGCCCTCTGCCTTTTTGAAAAGGTTTGAGAAAGAACCGCCTACAAGCTTTTCAGAAGAAGTATACCCAGGTCTTTCGGCATTTGTAGAATCCGAAAGCATTGCGAGTACTCCTTTTTTGCCAAGCTCGGCAAAACGGGCAAAATCTATAACATAATCATCAATAGGTGTTGTATCAATCTTAAAGTCGCCCATGTGCACAACAGTGCCTGCAGGGGATTTAATTGCAAAACCGACTGCGTCGGGAATTGAATGGTTAACATGAATAAACTCGACACTGAATTTACCTAAATTTACGGTTTGACCCGGTGTGACAGTATTAAGCTTTGCGCCGTCAAGCAGCTTATGCTCGCGAAGTTTTCCTTCAATCAAACCGATTGTAAGGCGCGTAGCATAAATAGGTAAATTAAATTCACGAAGCAAATATGGAATAGCTCCGATATGATCTTCGTGCCCGTGAGTAACTACTAAGCCTTTGATTTTATCTTTATTTTCTAAAACATAAGAAAAATCAGGGATAACTATATCAATTCCGGGCATTTCTTCGTCGGGGAAAGCCATACCGCAGTCCACTAAAAACATATCGCCATCATATTCATAAAGCGTAATGTTTTTTCCTATCTCCAAAAGACCGCCTAAAGGAATAATCTTTACGGGTATTTTAGGAGTTTTGGGTGCACGCGGTTTATTTTGGATATTAGATTTTGTTTTTAAATTTTTTGTATTTCCGATTTGTTTATTATTTGTATTTTGACTTTTATTGTTATGTTTTCTTGTTTCAAATTTTTTTACATCTTTATTCAACTTTTTCTCAGGCATAATTCCCTCCATTTTTATTTTTTAAAATAAGTAAACCTTTAAAAAGGCATAAAATTCCATTAAATATATATCTTATAATATATTACTATTTTTATAGCCCTTTTGTCAAGTATATAATACTAGCATTATGGTCATATTTGCCATTTTATAAACAAAAAGCAAAGAAACTTGAAATAGAAGTCTCTTTGCTTTATTTTTTCAATATTACTTCCCCCGAATTAAGTGCTTTTTCACTGCCGTCAGGAAATTTTACAATCAAACGACAATAGTCATCAATTGCAACTGCAATAGCATCGGTTTTTTCGTTGCCTATTATAACCTTTACCGTTTTTTCTAAAATAAAGTTTTTAGCACGGTATTTTTCTAAAAAGCACTTTTCAGATAAGCAATTAAAATACTTGAAAAAGTTTTTAATTAAAGTATTAATAAATCTTTCTTTTATAGCAATATCTTCAGTTTCAAAAAGAGATATTGCAATATCCTTAATTTCATCACTAAAATCATCATTTGGTTTAAATAAATTAAGACCGATACCTACAATTAGATAAGGTTTGTTGCTTTTAGGAGAAAACACCGTTTCACAAAGTATACCCGAAAGCTTTTTACCTCTTAAATAAACATCGTTCACCCATTTGATTTGAGTTGTTTTACCGCTTATTTGCTCTACCGTATCACTTACTGCAACAGCAGTCATTGGGGTTATTAAATTCGTTTCACAGGGCGGTAAAAGTATACTTAAATATAGTCCGCCTTTTTGGGATATAAAACTGCGGTTTTTAGTTCCCCTACCCTTTGTTTGAGCATCAGCAATCACAATAATAGGCTCGCATTCACCTTGCTTTACAAGGGTTTTCAAGTAATCGTTCGTAGAGTTGACCGTTAGCAACCTTTCAATTTTAAAATCAGTAATATTCATAACTAATTACCTTTTAAAAAGCCTAGCAATTCTTGTATGAAACCTTTGAATATAAAATCCCGAAATTTGCGAAACGGCAAAATCGTAAACAATAAATACGATATTTGCAAGTACTAAAAGTATAATTTCGCCGTACTTCAAAAAGCTTCCCAAATCTTCAAAAGAAACCAAGAAAAGCCTAGCCACAAGCTTATAAACAGTTATAACACAAAGATTGAAAACAAAAAACTTTATCGGCCATTCAATTATGGGTTTATTTATCCGCTCAATAAGACATTTCAAAATTGGGTAAAAGCCGAAAAAGCCAATAAACATAAGCTTACTTTCAGTTTCTGCGAATAAAAATGCTAACACCGCTGCCGCTAGGAAGCTAAAAAAAGCCCATTTACAGTCGATTTCTATAACAACAACCATAATAAACAGCCCTGCTACTGCGGGTACGGCATAGGTTAAGTATGGAAAATATGAAACAAGCATTATAAGTGCTGAAAGTGCCGCTAAAACGGCACTCAGCGTAATTTTTTTTGCAGTTTTCATTAACAGCACCTAATGAGATCGCCACCCATACACTCACAGCAACAGTCGGCACAAATAAGTGATTGACAAACATCACAGCCACTGCAACCGCCACCGTTATAGGTACGGTATGGATTGTTACGTTGACGGGCAGACTGCCTTTGCGCATTGGCAAGTGCGTTACGGTATTCCATATTAGAAGGGTCCATACGCGAAGCAGTAGCAAAGCTTGTATAAGCCTGGTCAAACCAACCGCGCCTGTACTGAACTGTACCGTTAAGGAAGTACCATTCGGCATTTCTTTCGTGTGGTGGTACACCGTCTAACAATTCAAGTGCCTGCTCTAAGCGATTCGCTGCAATAAGTCGGCGCACCTCGGGAAAATCAGTGTTTGTATTTTGATATCCTGCGCTTTGACTTTTAGCGCCTTTACGCATATTTACTATGGCGTCGTATGCTTCATTAATTTCTTGCATTTTTTCTTCCGCCAAATCCGAAAGCGGATTGTCACCGTAATTGTCGGGATGATATTTACGCGCTAATTTACGATAAGCATCCTTAATCTCATCATCACTAGCGTTTCTGTCAACACCTAAAATTTTATAAGGGTCGTTCATTTTTTTATCTCCTTTTGCAGAGTTTCCTCTAATCCTAAATATAAAATATTGCCAAGTATTGTTTTATATTTTTTAATATCTAAAAGCTCGAAAGCTTTTGTGGCTTCATTTATACAAAAATAAATTTGCGATTTAACATAGTTTTCTGTTTCGGCTGTAGGCTTATTTTTAAGCACATTATAACTGCCCGTCTTAATATCTTGTTCTAAATCAAAATAAGCATCGGTTAAATATATATAACGCCCCAAACAGTAGCCAAGCCGCTCTAAAACCCGCTTTTGCGAAGTATCCGTACTGCAAAGCATTAAAATTTGTGCCAGAGCAACTGCCGTAGGGTCAGCCGCTTTATCGGTATCGGTGCAGTTTTCTTTTTCCAAAGTATTTTGTTTATTTATATAATCAGCAACAATTTTTTCAATATAGGGGTACTTTTTTGCGGCTTTTTTATTTGCAGATTTTATAAAAGGTTTAAGGGTAATAAAAAACAGTTTTTTAATACCCTTATCATCTGCAATATTATCAAGCAGTTTGTAATAGGTCATTATCATAGCCGCAGCGGCAGGCATTTCAAAATCTTCGGTATCATTACAAAAATTACACTTTTTCAACGGATTAAAGGTACAGCTTTTTTTGGAAAATTTATCGCATCCGTCTTTTAGCGACATATTTAAAAGTGCTAAAAAAGTAAAATCGTAATTCAGGGTAAAACGGGAAATCAAGCCGTAATTTTTACCCAAAACCTTACAAAGCGTACAATATACACCGCGGTAAAGCTCGAACTCTTTAATTCTAAGTTCTCCCTTAGATACCTTAATATACCCAAACAAAAGCCTCACCCCTTATATTCTATACTACTTTCACTAACTTTGATTAACAATGTGTAAATTTTATTTATTATACCATTATTACACCCTTTTTTCAACTAAAAAACAAAAATAAAAAAAGCCGTTCCTTCGTCTAAAGGTTAGAAAACGAAAAAACGGCTTAAATTTATAAATTAGTCAAGTGTTGTAAACTTATAGATTGTCTTACTGTCAAACTTTGCGCCTGCTTTAAGTATACAAGAAGGCCATTCGGGGTGATTTATGCAGTCAGGATAATGCTGCGTTTCAAGGCAATAAGCGCTTCTTCTGCCGTATTTAGCACCGTTTTTGCCGTTGCGGTTACTAGTACCGTTACCCGAATAAAGCTGAACGCCGGGCTCTGTAGTTTCAACAGTCATAACAATACCGCTCTTTTTAGAGTATGCTTCGCAAGCAACCTTATCACCGTTAAGTGCAAAGTTAATATCGTAACCCTTATAATCCTTAACATAAACCTCGTCACAGTCGGCACGCTCGCCTATTGTGTGGAATTCTGTAAAGTCTGCGCAAGTGCCCTTAACAGACAAAAGCTCACCTGTAGGCAAACAATCCTTATCATTCGGGGTAAAATAATCAGCATTAATTTTAAGATATTGGTCGTTAACCAAGCCTTCGCCGTCAAGATTAAAGTATGCGTGATTTGTGGGATTGAAGATGGTATCCTTATCACTAACTGCGGTGTAGTGAATTTCAAGACCGTTATCCACAATTGCGTATGTAACCTTTATCTCTAAAGTTCCGGGATAACCCTCGTCACCGTCGGGTGAAGTTAAGTAGCAAGCCAAAATGCCGTCTTCATCCTTAAGCTCCCAAACACATTTGTCATAGCCTTTCAAACCGCCGTGCAAATGGTTAGGACCGTCATTAACCGCCAAAGTATATTCCTTGCCGTTTAATGTAAATTTACCTTCGCGAATGCGGTTGGCAAATCTACCAACAGTGGCACCAAAATAGTCGCCGTTATTCATATATTCTTGCACAGTATCGTAGCCTAAAACAACATCGGTGGGATTTCCGTTTTTATCAGGCACAATAAGAGAACGCAAGGTTGCGCCGTATTCAAGAATGTCCGCCTTAATATTGCCGTTTTCGATTGTCCAAGCGTAAATTTCAGTCCCGTTGGGCATTGTTCCGAACAGTCTTTTTGTAATACTCATAAATAACTCTCCTAAAAATAAATCTTTATTTAATAATACAAAAAAATTGTCACATTGTCAATCATAATATACAATTTTTGGGGGCACAATATTTTGGGTGACGGTTTTGGTTATTTTGCTTAGTGAACGCAAAAGTAAAAACGAAAAAGAAATTACTGAAATACTTAAAAAATACGGTGCTGACCATTTCAGTGACAAGGTAATTGCTGAGGGTAACGGCACTTTTACCTGCATTAGTATTTATAAACCAACTGAACTTCTTGTAAAAAATGCAGTAGCAGTTTTCACCGAAAAAAGTGCTAGATTTAATAAACAAAGCTGTCCTATCGGTATTATAGGTGTGTGTGAAGACAGTAATAAAAACGCTTTAGAAAGCTTTAAAAAATCGAACAATGCGGTAATTACTTGCGGTATAAACAATAAAAACACACTTACAATTTCAAGCTTTAGTGAGAATAATGTACTTGTAACCTTACAACGCTCGGTTATTGATATTAATGGCAACCACATTGAGCCTTGCGAATTTAAAATCAAACTGTTAAAACAGTACAACCCCTACTCCGTTTTGGCAGTGACAGCAATTTTAATACTGTTTGGAATTTATCCAACCGAATTTTGATTAAATAATACAAATTTAGGCAAAAATATTTTAGAGGTGGAATTTATGTCTAAAGTGACAGATAAAAAATACTTGATTTTAGGAATACTTTTAGCAGTCTTTTTGGTGGTTATAGTAAGCGCCTGCTCGCTTGCAGTAAAAGAACAGTCGAATCCCGATACCGATTGGGTTATACGCTCGTACGAAGATACCGTTGTGCTTATGAAAGACGGCGAAGTTATAGAAGTGTTTGGTGATATTTCACTTGATACATTACCAAATGAAGATAAAGAACATTTAGAAAAAGGGATTAACTTTTTAACTAAAGACGAAGCACTCTTAGCAATTGAAGATTACGACGGATAGTATATAAAAGAGAGCACCTTTCATTTGAAGTGAACCCCAAAGTTTAGACAAAATTAAAAATTAAATTGTTAGTGAATGAGTTCGGTATTGTACTGGACTCATTCCTTTTAGTTTTAATGCAATTCTTTCATTGTTGTAATAATCTATATAATGTTTCAATTCAT